>CAMJFD010000035.1 GCA_946404845.1 uncultured Butyrivibrio sp.
TGTAGCTCTTGATCCTCAAATTGTATATAGTGCCGATGGCAAAATGTATATGACCTACGGATCATTTGGCGCAGGTGTTTATATGCTGGAGCTTGATCCTACAACCGGACTTCGCGCAGACGGTAAGACAGACTGGATTGATGTAGATACCATTAATACCAATATGGAAGCTGCCAGAGAACTGGCAATAGGTGATAGCAACGACTACTATGGACTACATCTGAGCTACTGCGCTGAAGGTAGTGTCATCACACATCAGACTGATATAAAACTTGTTGATGAAGACGGAACTGTTACCAAGAATTATGACAATTACTATTATCTGATGGAATGCCTCGGTGTACTCCGTAGGAACTATGTACTCTTTACATCAGGTTCAGAAGACATCACCTCTTTTACAAATCTTTCAGGTGATCCACTTGCATCAGGATGGATTGGTAAAGAGCTTGTAACAGGTCTTTTCCCACCTCTTTCAGGCTACAGGTCAGATCTTGATCGTGAAAGCTATTTAACAACAACTGATTTAATAGAAGGTAGCACAGAATTCACTGCTATGTCCTCATTTAAATGGGCTGATTATGATTTTGACATACATGCACCAGGCCATGGCGACTTATACACTACAAGCGATGGAACTGATATAGCTATGCTGATGGTCAGAACACTTGCCATGCAGGACAATAAAATAGATGCCTGTGATAACGGATATGAAATTGCCGCAGGCTCTGATAAATACATGATGCAGGCACATCCTTATTACATCAATTCTCTTGGGCAAATTGTGATAGGTGCCAATAAATATGCCGGAGAAGCCAACCGAGCTGTAAGTCAGGACGAATTCCTGTCATTTGCAGATGGCATGCAGTTCCAGCTGGTACTTGCAGGCGACCCATATGTTACAACAGAAGCTGTATATGTAACTCTTGGAAGCAATGGAACAATATCTGGTGATGCTACAGGTACCTGGAAAATGTATGGTGATAATTATATCAAAATAGATATAGACGGATATGATACCTATTACGGAAACGTAAGCATTACCTGGCTGGATAATAAAAACTGTGTAGGTTCTTCTGTTACAGCTATGGGTCAAAGTACAGGATACCCACTTTATATGAATTCGGAAACCAAATAAAAAGCACTCTTTCCCCGTCCTAAAAGCCACAAACTAAAGGGACGGGGTTTTCTAAAAAAGTGTGGTAATGCACTAAAAATAGTGCTATATTAATAAAGTTTTATGTTTTTGTTTTTCTGTAACAGCTATCATTTTGTAGTATCAGGCTGTTATTATTGAGTACTACATTTTTAGTAACAGGGGGAGAGTATTATGAAAAAAGTTCTATCTGTATTAAATTCTGCAAAGTTTTATTGCCTATTAGCAGCTATAGTGACCATTACTATATGCTCTAAATCTTCATTTCTGTACCCACTTAATGACTGGGGCGATACCAACTGCTATTTCATAATAGGTAAAGGAATACTAAAGGGACTTGTACCTTATAGGGATTTATATGACCAAAAAGGACTTATCATATTTCTTATTTATTCAATTGCAAACCTTATATCAAGTAGCTCCTATTTTGGCGTATATATTATAGAAATAATAGCTGCATTTCTTTTTCTATATATTTCATTAAAGACCGTAAGCTTATTTATAGAATCCGACAGATATTCATTTGTTCTTGCTTTTATTCTGGCTGTATCTGTCTATTCTTCCGCATCCTTTTGCCACGGAGGAAGCGCAGAAGAACTGCTACTACCTGCTTTTGCCTATGGTATATATATTATTTGTCAGCAGATTGAATACAAATCTGTTCCTACAAATATGCAAATGCTCATCTTTGGTCTCTGCGCCGGAATTATATTTTTTAGTAAATATACTTTATGTGCCATGTACATTCCTATCATAATCGTTATGATAATAGATGCATATATCAATAAGAGCTTTGCTCTCCTTATGAAAAGAACATTATTTTTCATACTGGGTTGCCTGATTATAACCATTCCAATCATATTATATTTTGCTTTAAACGGTGCACTGTACGACTTTTATAATGGATATTTTTATAATAATATCTTCCACTATGCACCTGAAGAACCTACTAATCACTTCTCAAACGCTTTTGCCGAATTTCTGTTCCATATACAGGTATTTTTTAGGAAAAGAAATATTCTGCCAATACTACTAATTGGCCTCAGCTTTATCTGGCTTACCCTTAAAAAGCACTACATGCTGCTTACATGTCATATACTTTCATTTGTTTTGCTATTCTACATTGAATTTTTTGTAGCATCTCCAATAAAATACTATGGCATACCACTCTACTCACTTTGCGCAGTTGGATTGTGCATTATTGCCAAGTTACTAGGTAAAATACAGATTTACAAACCTGCAATCGTTAATACCGCTGTAATTCTGATATCTATTGTTATCAGCTACGCCTTTACAGACAATAGGTACCTCATGTTTACAGATATTACCGAAACCCCGCAGTATATATTAGCCGAAGATATAAGGAGCTGCGACTCAGACGATATAAACCTTCTAGTATATGACACTCTTGATGAAGGATTCTACCAGGCATGTGATACAATGCCTATGAACCGTGCCTTTATCCAGACCAATCTTACATCATCTTTTCTCAAAGATGAACAAAATGAATTAATTAATGAGCAGTTGGCAGATTATATTATTACCAAAAAATATTTATGTGATACTTCTGATTATGAAAAGGCCTATGAAGAAAACAAGGACTATATAGATAAATACAGATATGGCAACAAGACATACATTGTATGCTTTGACGATTTTGGTTATGAACTCGTTGACCAAACGGATGCCTATTTTGAAACGAGTTATAATATCTACAAGCTATATAAAAAGAAAGGCTGATATTTATAACAAAACTGAATAACAAAAGCAAAAAGCTGTAAAACCGTTAATTACTTTAATTACGACTTTGCAGCTTTTTTAATAAAATGGGCCACTAACCCCGTCCCCAAACAGGTCAAATGGCACCAAGTTCCTTGATTATCTTTTCTGCTATTCCGGATGGCTGGCGCCTTCCACTTCCAACAGAAGCTCCAGATGCCTCTATCCATTTATAGATTTCATCATATGATAGTTCTTCATATCTTCCTTTTCTATATATCTCAGCAGGTAATTCAACTGTAATTCCTGCCATATTTTCAAACATTTCCTTTGGATAAAAAATATGTGGCCTTATCCCATTCTTAAGTTTGTCAGCATAATCCTTTTCTGACATGATAGGAGTATCTACAAGTATTCCGCCGTTCATATCTCCTATCTTGTTCTTGTCATGAGTATCTGAACCAGCCTGAATCATAAGATTATTTTGAAGTGCATAGCAAAGGGCTGCCAGATTGTCATTGGCTGTATTTGCTGTATTTATACCTTCTATACCTTCTATATCTTCTGAATATAAGTGAATTTTATGGATATAATCTCTATTTCTGAACGGATGAGCCTGCATTATTGCTCCTCCCGCAGCGTGAACAGCCTTAATCATATCTTCTCTTGACCAGTGTGGTACTTCTGGATGTGCCAGTAAGAACTCCTTATCTACTCCATAGATAAGGTACTCATCACCTTCAAAATTTTCTTCTATTCCAAAAAAGACCTTGAATCCAATCTCATCTCCAGCCTTTTTGCATTCTTCATAGCCCTTCATATATGCTTCTACATAGTCTTCCCATGGAAGATCTCTGGAAGGCCTTGTATTTCCATGATAAAAATGATCGGTTATGAATATTCCATCATAGCCTCTCTCCTTGTAAATAGCAGGATATTCTCTGCCAGGTGTAATTCCGCATGCACTTGATTCTACTGTGTGCATATGTGTCTCGTAGCGGTACATTATCTACTCCCTTCGTACATAACACTGATGTTACAATTAGTTTGCTCATTTACTATAACATCCATCCGGATACTACCGAATAGAAAAAAGAGTCACAAAGTGACTCTTTGCGCCCGAGCGGTATTGCGAAGCAATTTACATCAATAAACTTATTCATGATATCGCTTTTTATCTTCATACATTGCTGTATCGATTTTCCTAAAGAAAGAATCAGTACTATCCTCGCCTATAATATACCTGCCATGTCCAATAGCAAATGACAATTTGTATGGTCGACTATCAAGTGCATTAAATTCATCAACAGCTGCGCGCAGCTGATCTTCAAGTTTTACTACACTACTTTCATCTTTAGCCTTTGTAAGAATTATGAACTCATCTCCGGCATATCTGAATACATTAGAATTAACACTGGCAATAGAATTAAATATATTAGCTGTATCCTTAAGTGCCATATCACCTGCCGAATGTCCAAAGCTGTCATTTATAGACTTAAAATTATTAATATCAATCATGATACCATAATAATTATTAGTACTCTTTTTGCGATTCTTTCTGCTTATCTTATACATTACATGGGCAAAATACATTCTGTTATAGATACCAGTAAGAGGATCCAGATACGTCTTTTGCTGCTGCAAACTCATGTATAGCGCAACACATCCAATTGAAACTCCAAGCCATCCAAGTGATACGCCATAGAATAACATCTGAATTATATTGCACACCAGAATTGGCACCATGAACATGTATATAGGGAAAAAGGCTACACTTCCATGTACATATTTGGCATAAAAATATAGCACTATACTATAAAGCGTACAAGCCATTAGATAAAAATAGAAAATATATACTGTTGGCTGTCTGTGATAAACATAATTTTCATCAATATAAAAATAATATTTGAATTTCAAATTACCAATAAGTGATAACAGTAATACTGCTAAAGGTATACTGAGCTTATAATAAATTTTTTCCATACGTGATCTGTCATGAAAGAGCTTAAGATCAACGTACATAAGCCACAAAAATATTCCTGTTCCATTTGCAAAATAAAGATATGTCGCACCTATTAAATTAATCCAATAACAAACTGTACTGTGTATTCCATCTATTGCAAAACCCAGAGGCTCTACAATAAGGGCTATCATAACCAGATACATCATTACATCAAAGGCATGTTCTTCAAGATCACTTTTGGTTCTAGTAATAAAACGGCTAAAAAACAGGAAAAACAGAATTAAAAATCCTGTCATATTAGCAACTATAATTGCCTGTAAATTCATATTTTCACCTAAATTCCATTAACTCAAAACGTATTTATACCAGTCCGTCATCATCTAATATTATTTCAAAATCATCACCTAGTTCAGAGCAGACTTCATTATATCCTATAAGAGCCTCTTTTCTAAATTCCTCCTGTTCTTCTTCTGTCCATGACAAATTATCAGTAGGATTATCCCAATTAAGAGCCTTATCATGTCTTTCTATAAGATCATTCAAATAAGTAATTAATTTGCCAGAAAGTGGCAATTTGGAAATATCTACAGTGCATCCGAATCTATTAACAGCAGCATCGTTCATACCCCACAAACACGTACTTGCTGCCCAGTCGAACATATACTTCATCTGATATTTTTCCATCTCTAGTACCTCCCCCATTATGCCAATCAGACTATCCCAAACTACATCTATTTAAATATTATCATATATTCGAATATATGAAAGGGGTAGATTAAAAAATGTTCCTGTCAAAAACTACTACCTGACAGGAACATTTATCACTCTATATTTTAGACACAATATGAATTACTCAGATCATGAACTATTAATACTATATTACTTATGTCGACATTATTATTTATAAATGGACTCCTTATATAGCTTGCATTTCCAAATCCGCCATCTGATACATGACCTCTGATGACATACTCTCTGTCTTCTACCATATGGAAGAAATTATCATCCCATATAATATTACAGTCTTTAGATAACAGTTCAACATAAAGTGCCGGTCTGTCAGACTTAAGTCGTACTTCTATTTCTGTAATGCCATCAGTATTTCTTATTTGTGTCTTCATATCAATTGTAGCTTTAGGCAGTTCCAGATACTTATATTCATTAAGCGGCATTATTTGAGTGTAACTACTACCATCTTCATACTTAAATACACATCTGACAATAACTTTTCTGTTCATATCATAATGACATCCGCCATCGAGATATTGACTGATATCCAGGCTTTCACCCTTATTAACATCAAATGACGCAGTAACAATACTGCCCCTTATACTATCAAGTACTTTGTACTCCATATCTATAACGGATAGTTCATACTCAGTTACTGATTTCTTAAATGTCTCATTCTGAACATATGGTACAACTGCATCATTTTCCAGAATAATACTACCCATTACATCCTTAAAGAAATGTTTTGAATAATACTGAAGAGCTTTCCATCTGCCGTAATAATCCATACTGGACCATGATGCTACTGGCCAGTTATCATTGATCTGCCAGTATGTTGCGCCTGTACAGATATCTCTTTCTCTTCTGAAATGCTCTACTCCGCTCTTAATAGCTAGTCCCTGCAGAACCTGACTCACATATAAGAGATTCTCAAAATCCTTAGGATACAGGAAATTATCTGATATATATTTAAGTATCTTTCCATTAGCAGCATCATTTTTTTGATGATTCTCCATTACAGGAGTAAATATATTCATATCTCCATTTGCAGCAAAGGTTCTGACTGAATATATATCAGGAAAAGACTGGAATCCAAACTCAGAACAGAATCTGAAATGATGAGTCAGATAATCTGTAAATGGTTTCTCACCATGCCATACATCCCAGTAATGTCTGTCTCCTATATTATCAGCAT
This sequence comes from uncultured Butyrivibrio sp., assembly GCA_946404845.1. Lineage (GTDB taxonomy): Bacteria > Bacillota > Clostridia > Lachnospirales > Lachnospiraceae > Butyrivibrio. The sequence continues at coordinate 6,760 of CAMJFD010000035.1, forward strand.
CCGGCATACCTACCTTAGTTCCACCAGAAGATGGTGATGATGGATGATAAGGTATTCCATCACTCTCTATGCTGATAACTTCTGGAAGAATCTTTTCAAACATCTCTACATAATCTGCCTTAAGTGCAGCGCTATGATCCTTGAATCCGCCCCAGCCATTCCATGCAGATTCAATCTCATTATTACCACAATATACAGACAGACTTGGATGATTTCTAAGTCTCCTGATATTATCCTTAAATTCCTGAATAATATCTTCTTTAAAATCCTCTGTAAGATCATATATATTGCAGGCAAACATAAAGTCCTGCCATACCATTAAACCCAATTCATCACAAATGTCATAGAAACTGTCGTGCGGATAATATCCTCCGCCCCATACTCTTATAACATTAAAATTACAATCTCTTGCACTTTCCAGAATGAATTTTTGCCTGTCTTTGTCTATATTAGAATACACGCAGTCTTCTGGTATATAATTTGCACCCTTTGCAAATACTCTCTGTCCATTTATACATAGAGTAAACTCTTTTCCATAATCATCCTTGTCCTGCTTAAGTTCAATTGTCCTAAGACCTATCTTCTGCTCAATTGTTTTGCCGGCAAGACTTACAACAAGCTTATATAGTGGATGATTGCCAAGTCCATTAGGCCACCAGATTTCTGGCTTTTTAATAGTAAATATTCCATCTTCTGTAAAAGACTCATCTGTTATATCTATTCCATCTGGATTATACAATCTGCAGCTGTAATCATCTCTTTTTGAAAATTCTTTTGCTGCAGCTTCACGTACGTTATAATTATATGATCCTACAATTCCAGTCTGCTCTCCTTCAAGTACCAGCTTATACGATACCTGGACACTTCCATCAGAGTTATGCTTCTGCTGCACTCTAACATATTCAAGTACAGGCTCAGCCTTCCTGATAAATCTAATATAAATATCTCTCCAGATTCCGGTATCAGGCAGCTTTGGGCCCCAGTCCCATCCGAACATTGAATGTGCTTTTCTAATATATTGATTTCCGTTCATACATCCAGTTGAAACAAAATGAATTCTCTTATCCTCAGGAGTGTCAGGATTATTAAGTGCTCTGTCTATATATTCAATCGGAGACTTAAATCTGATCTCTATATGATTATCATCAGCTTGTAATACATTACCCAGGTTAAATACATATCTTCTGTGCATATCTCTTGTATGCCCTATATGCACATCATTTATATAAATATCAGCAATTGTATCTATACCTTCAAGTACAAGTTCAGCATCATATTGAGATGTATTAAAACATTCCTCGATATCTGATAATGCAAAATATGTTTCAAAAATATAGTCATTATCAAGGAGTTTATTAGTATCAATCTCATTTTCCCTATAATAAGGATTTTCGATAATATCATTCTTAAGAAGTCCCGATAAAACAGAGCCTGGCACTGTAACATCTATGCCGCCCTTAATAAGCCTGTCATAATCCTTTATAACAGACATTCTCTTTAATTTCTCATTTGAAGATAATGAGAATTTCCATCCACCATTTAGATTTTTTCTTATTAACTTATCCACAGTCATCACCTTTTCAATCCACTCCGAATTTGATACCTGCGCCTTTTCTGGATGATTCAAGTATATTCATGACACGAAGAGAGTTCTCCATACACTCAGTTGCTGCCTTTTCATTTCTGTTATCTATAATATCTGCAAATGCTTCAAACTCTGGTGTCATTCTGTGTTTTAACTCTGGTGCAGTGAACTCTTCCCTTATCATCACTCTGTCTCTTCCACCAGATATACTTGGTATTCCTTCTGGATGTTCTGGATCAGCATACTCTATAACCGCTCCCTCGGGAACATTTGGCTTACCCAGAATCTTAATATAACCTTTTTCGCCCTGAATAATAGTATGTGATGGACTATCAGAATCCTTGGCACCAGTAAGCGTTGCCGTATATCCATCATACTGTAATATTTCTATACCTGATGTATCAATGCCGTTATATCCAAGATTAGGATAATAAGCTGCTTTAACAGGTTCTCCGAGTAGTCCTACTACCATATAAATGTTATACAAATTAATATCGTATAATGCTCCTCCTGACAGCTCAGGGTCAAAAGCAGGTTCTATTTTTCCCGCAAGGTATTTATCATATCTACTAGAGTACTGAGAATAATTAGATTGTACAATCTTTAATTTACTTAAATAAGTTAATTTCTGGCTAACCCAGTTGTAAACTGGTCCGTAGAGAATAGTTATCGCTTCAAGAACATATACTCCATGTTCTCTCGCCGCATCTATAAGATCTCTGGCTTCCTTTAATGTAGATGTAAAAGGCTTTTCCAGAATTACATTTATACCTGATTCCACTGCCCTTCTGGCATATTCATAATGAGCACTATTAACAAGGCCAATATAGACAGTGTCTATATCGGCCTTATCAAGAAGCTCATCATATTCAGTATATATTTCTTTAATAGAATACTTTTCAGCTAATGATACGCCTTTTTCTCTGCTATGTGGTCTTGCATATATAGCATTAATCTCTATATCTGCAATATCCTCCATTGCAAACAGTGCTTCATTAACTATTTTACCTGTTCCAATAATACCTAGTTTCATATGATCTACTCCTGTATTTTATTCTGATTCATTACTAATAATATCATCAGTTAGAGAATATTTCTCCTTAATATATTCAGGAATACTATCTGTTTTAAAGTAGAAGTAAGCTGTTCTACTATAATCATAATCACTATATTCTACATCTTCAGCAGGACTTGCATATAACTGAATTTCCAGTCCATAGAATATAGGATTGATTCTATTGCTGTATATAAAACTTGTACATATAGAATTACTTAGAATCTCTTCAATTTCCTTTTTATCAGTAACTATATAATCATCTGCTCTCCCAGCCTCATCTGTGTCATATGAATCACTTAGATAATCAATGATCTTCATCTGCATATTATCAGCAATTTCATACTTACTATTATAATCGATACCATACTCTTTAAGAAGCGCTATTGTCTTTGTAAATGATGGATATACCGGGTAATAATTTATAGTATTAAACGATCCGACATCTCCTCCCCTTTTCCTGATAATATCAATCTTCTTCTGAAATTCCTTATCCTTGAATTGCAGACATAACGTAGGATTTTCCTTAGCTCTAGTCTCATATGTAAGATCTGTAAATTCCTCCTTATAGGTCTCAAATAATTCCCTCATTTTGTTTTTATCATCACATTTCAAATGCTCGATATCTGTAAGAGTAGTGTAATTAATCCCCACAATTTCACTCTCATCCATTTGTAATATAGGATATGTTGCTTCCTTATAGTCCTGATTATTATATATCATAGTCATGAGTTCACCAGAACTATATTCATCAATTTGATACAATCTCCTGATATTTCTGCCACTTTTCATGTGATAAGTCACGTAAAATGCTTTGGTATGTGTTCCTACACAGTCATTTTCTACTAGATAATCTGGAAGTGAGTTTATTATTGTTTCATCTGTAATTGCCATATTGTCCGTAATATCAGCTATATTATCATCATATCTGTAATATACAGATGGGTACTCAAGATCTTCGCTTATATCCAGATTCGTATTGTATAAATCCTGATTATTTTCAAGAATATAGCTATTAATACCTACACTATCTATCTTAGCTACATCAGGTCTATACGTATCATATCCAAATATATCCAGTTTGAATATCACTATGATTACACAGGCAACAGCTCCACAAATAATCATCTGTAATTTATGATTAAATAACTTCTTGAAATCTGAGTTATATATTATTTCTATTATGCAATGGCTCAAAAGAAGTCCTATTATAAATGCAAATATTCCCCATTTAGTATCAAATGTACGATCGCCAAAAAAGTAAGCTACTATAGAAACAGCCAGTACAGACACTATTCTAATTGGGCTCTCTGTTATTCGAAAAGCCATTGCTCTTCCTGCAGCTTCAGAATCCCTCTTTTCATATAACTTTTCAGCAGCTACTAATAATATAAAAGTCCAAAACAAAGAACATACTATCTTGGATAGTTCTGTAGTATCGGAATAGAATACCCACATAATAGGAGAAACATGGTACATGATTTCTCTAATTTTAATGCCATCTTCTACAAAAGTATGAAATTCCTCAAATAACAAGACACCTATTTCAACTACAGCTGGCAAGAAAAATGAAAACATCCCCAGTCCGCACAGACCTCCCACAAAATTACCAGTAAGAATAATTACTAGAACTGTAGTTCCATAAACCAACATAAACTGGCTAAAATGAATCAATAATCCAATTAGCATAACTTCAATACAAGAAGCTCTTCCTGTCTTAACAAGTGCTATAGCTGTAGCTATTATACTCATCAATATATATGGAACCCATACTATAAGCACACTACTACAAATTTTGACTGCAAATAGCCTTTTTCTCTTTATGGGCATCCCATGCCAGAAATCCGTTTTCCTTTCATTATATAAATATGCAAATCCTGATACTCCTGCAATTATTGCCAGCATTGTAATAACAAAAATTATATAAAAACCTTTTATCCCATACCAGCAAGAAAAAAGCTTGTATATATTAGCCCTTTGGAACGTTATAAGGTCTATATCCTTCATATAAAAAGGTAATGCAGTATTATTAGATTCGCTTATAAATACCGCTACTGCAACAGGACATGCAAAGAAAAGGCTCAACATGGAAATGGCAAATAACCATATCCTATGCTTAATATCTTCTTTTACAAGCTTAAAGAACAAGCTTTTTGATATCATAGCCTTTCACCTCCGTTTCGCTGATAAATATTTCTTCCAATGTAAGTGGAACCATTTCAAAGAAAATTGTATCAACACCCCTCATTGTGTCCATAACTTCTTCTTCAGTTCCCCTGACCGTTATAGTATAAATACTACCAATTTGCTTGGTTGATAGTATCTCCAGCTCCTTTAGGTCATCTATAGTTGTCTCTTCGGCAAATACGCATTGTATCTTATGGAGCCCCAGTTTCATATCTTCAAGATCTCTTGTAAAGAGTATTCCACCTTTATGAAGTAGGCCTACATGATCACATATATCTTCTAACTCCCTAAGATTATGTGATGCAATAATAGGTGTAAGTCCTCTTTGCTCTATATCATTTGCAAATATGCTCTTAACAGCCTGCCTCATTACGGGGTCCAATCCGTCAAAGGTTTCGTCACACAGAAGATACTTAGTATTAGCTGCAACGCCAAGAGCTACAGACAACTGCTTTTTCATACCTTTCGAAAAAGTACTTATCTTCCTGTTCTTATCAAGACCTAATCCATCTATCAGATGATAAAATCTTTCAGAATCAAATTTCCTATACATAGTTTTATAGAAATTCTTCATATCATCAGGTGTATCATTCTGAAAATAGAACTGATCATCAGATATATAGAATAGTTCTGATTTTACTTTGGGATTTTCAAATACGCTCATTTCATCTATGAGAATCTCTCCGCTGTCAGGCTTTAATATACCTGCCAGCATCTTGAGTAACGTACTCTTACCTGCACCATTAGTACCAATAAGGCCAAATACCTGCCCTTCACCAATAGATGCGCTAATATCATTGATGGCAACAATTTCGTCAAACCTTTTATGAAGGTTTCGTACCTCTATCATTTGCCTATCCCCTTTCTAATCTCTGCACTGTCATACAAGCTAGCTGCCTTTTCTACAAAATCCTCCCTGGTAACGCCTGCACTCTTAGCATTAAGAGCTATTTCTGCCAGTTCACCAAATAGCTTCTCATGCTGTTTGTCCCTGATATTACTGATATCTGAAACAAAGCTGCCTTTACCTTTTATGGAATATATATATCCCTGCCGTTCCAGTTCAATATATGCTCTCTGAACTGTATTAGGATTAATAGATAGCTCTGTTGCCAGACTTCTGACAGAAGGAAGTGGTGTATCCTGAGCCAGAACCCCGCTTGCCATGAGCTGTGATAACTTTTCAACTATCTGCTCATATATAGGTCTTCTATCTTTTACATCCAGTAAAATCATGCGTCCTCCTTTCTTTGTAGATTATTTTTAGTTAATTTTAGTTAGCATATTGCAATTAGTGTATAACTGTATTAAGATATTTAATACAGTTAGCATACAGTAGTGATATATACTTGTCAAGATTTAATAATTCTTATCAATTGGGGAAAGGAAGTATTATGAAAAAAGATTCTTACTTATTTAATCGCAAACTAAAACTTTTAGTTTTGTCTGTTTCTACTTGCTCATTAATTCTATCAGGTTGTGGAAAAAATGGATCTAACACATCTACCAATACTGCAAATGATGAAGCTCAAAACGCCTATATAGCTGAATATTTAGCCGATAGTATTGGTCAGACTGATAATTCTGAGGATTCTAATTCTTATGAAAGTCTTAGTTCATTTGTATTCAACAACAATGATTTGTATTACCTAAGAAATTACTATTATTATTCTGAAGATACTGAAGATATCACTTATGACGATTCAAGTTCAAATGAATCTGACAATAGCGCTGATTCTCTATCTGATATATCTGATGATAATACCGATATAGCTGATGATAGTACAGAATCTCTATCCGATACATCTGATGATAATTCTGATGATGCAATTCTAGTAGAATCAGTTGCTGAATCTTATGATGATTTTACTGAAACAGAGACTAATGAGTACTATATTATGAAATATAATTCCGAAACAAATGTTCAGGAAGAAATATTGGATATTACTTCCTTTTTTAAGGAAAAATCAAATTCAGGAATATCTGTAAATGTCTCCGCTATAGATATGACGTCAGATGGAGAGCTAATAATATTATGCAATGAATATAACTATTCATCTGATGATTACGAAGACACTTATATTCTCTATAAATTTACAACAAACGGGGAACTGATATCACAACATAGTGTATCTGATGATTTCACATCCTCAGATACTTATGTATATACTGTTTGCATAACACCAAATAATACAATTGCTGTCAGCTCATATGATGAAATATTTATCTATGACATAGATTTAAATTATAAAGGTTCTACCGGCAAAATAGAAAATGGTATAGACACTACTTTTGCAGGAGATAGCAGCCTATACTATCTGCAATATGGAGATTCAGGCATGGAACTCGTAAGCTACGACACAAATGCAATGAAATCTATAGCTACTTATGATAACTTGTCATCAAACATTAGCAAAATAGTATCTTCTGAATCTGGCATGCTCTATTATTCAAATGGAACATCACTGTATTCATATAATCCAAATACTCAAACCAAGTCAAAACTTGCAGATTGGCTTGATTCAGATATTAATGGTAATTATATAAATGCCTTCTCTGTAGATTCTGAAGAAAATGTATATCTTGTATTAGATGATTATGACAACAATACTACCTCATATATATATCTAAAAAAAGTTGATCCATCTGTAATAGCTAACCGTATTGATATAACCATTGGTACTGTATATAGCATGTATTACCTAACCAATTCTGTCCTGAATTTTAATAAAGAGCATCCAGAATATCATATTAAAATCAAACAATACTATGATGATAGTTCTGATGATTATGAATCAGCAATGCAAGCAGCTAGATTAGCATTAGTAAATGATATTAATTCAGGAGCATTGGATTTAATTTCTATTGATTCTCTCGACAATATTGTAAGTCTTAATTCTAAGGGAGCATTAGAAGACTTAAACAGCTATATAAGCAATAGCTCTGTTATCTCCGCTGATGACCTACAGCCTAGCATTATCAAAGGCTATACATATGATAATAAGCTTATAGCACTTCCTAAAGACTTTACAATCAATACTCTTATATCAGATTCCAACATTGTAGGAAATGATATGGGATTAGACTATGACACATTTTTTGATATTGCAAATTCAAATACAGACAAAGAAATTTTCTCATATAATACAAAAACTGCTGCGCTCTATACATTAATAGCCCAGAACCTTGATGATTTTATCAACTGGGAAACAGGTGATTGTGAATTTAATACTGATAAATTCATAAGATTTCTTGAATATGCAAATAGTTTACCAGATGACACCAGTTATGATTCAGACAAATCAACACCTGCTCGTACAATGAGTGGAGATTTGTTATTTGCAGAAGCATATATTTCAAGTCTATATGATATGCAAGAATATATGAACTATTTTCCTGACCAAAGAGGAATATTTATTGGATATCCTACAACAGAAGGTGTCGGTACATACCTTCAAACTACATGTCCTATTGCAATTAGTAGTAAGAGTGCCCATAAAGATCTAGCATGGAATTTTATAGAATACTTTGTCACAAGCACAAATTATGAAGATTCTGAAAACATATATGACTTCCCAATTTTGAAATCACAATTAAGTTCTCTAATAAAAAGTGAGCAGGAAGTTAAATACGTTATGAATACAGACGGATCTTATATGCTTGACGAAAATGGCGAAAAAATAATTTCCAATTCCAGAGGTACTATGGAATACGATGATTGGTCATATACCTTCCACTTCCCTACTGACGAGGAAGCACAATTATTGCAACAGCTTATAGACTCAGGTAAAGTTAGTCCAGAGTATAATTCTAATATTATCAACATTATCAATGAAGAATCTGAGGCTTACTTTGAGGGACAAAAAACTGTAAATGAAGTAGCAGATATTATTCAGAGCAGAATCAATATCTATGTACATGAAAACATGTAATACACGTTTTCTCAAATGCTTATAAAGTTTATACATTTTTTAGAATCCAATAACAAAAAGGAAACATTTATACCGTAATATATATAACATGCAGATACAAAAAGTAATCCCGTATCTGCATGTAACTAGATAATGTAGAGCAAACATTGGAGGCTACAGGGAATGACAAATTTTATAAGAAATGAAATGGAAAATGAAATAGCGTTATACATAGGAAATTATATAAGACGTCACGGTTATACACCGGACTTTAAGACACTTGTTCGTGATATGGGTATGCAATATCTTGTTAATTGTATTCCATATATAATCGGACTTGTAGCGATGGGTATGATTCGATTCTCATACGTTACACCAACACCACGACTTGCAATGAATCGCAACAAATAAAGTACTCGGCAAATAATTAAAGAGCCCTGAAATGATGAAACAGTCATTCATTTCAGGGCTCTTTGATTTATGAAAGTACCATTCTGTCTGAAACAGCATCTTCGCCAGCTGCTTCTTCAAACTTCTGCAATAAATCTGATACTTTAAGATTCTTCTTTTCTTCTCCAGATACATCATAGATCACACGACCTTCACTCATCATGATAAGTCTGTTACCATGTGCAATCGCATCCTTCATATTGTGTGTAACCATAAGAGCTGTAAGATTATTCTCACTTATAATCTTATCAGAAAGGTCTAATACTTTTTTGGCTGTCTTAGGATCAAGAGCTGCTGTATGCTCATCGAGTAGAAGCAGATCAGGTTTTCTAAGAGATGCCATCAGAAGTGTTATAGCCTGTCTCTGACCACCTGATAATAAACCAACCTTGGTAGTCATTCTGTCTTCAAGTCCCAGATCAAGAGCCTTGACCATATCATAGAATTTCTTGTGTTCTTCTGCTGTTATACCAGGCTTAAGTCCTCTTGCCTTACCTCTTCTGGCTGCAATAGCGAGATTCTCATCTATCTGCATTGTAGCAGCTGTTCCCATCATGGGATCCTGGAAGACTCTTCCGATATACTGTGCCCTCTTATACTCTGGAAGTGCTGTGATATCAGTATCATGAAGTGTAATTGTACCAGAATCTACTGGCCATACACCTGCTATAGCATTTAATACAGTTGACTTACCAGCTCCATTACCACCTATAACAGTTACAAAATCACCATCATTTAATACCAGATCAACACCTGAGAGTGCGACCTTTTCATTTACAGTACCTTTATTAAAAACTTTTTTGACATTCTTAAGTTCTAACATTCTTAGTCCTCCTTATCTGGCTTAACAGTACCAATGCCATTTTTGATAGCTGGGAGACCCAGGAATATAGCAACAAGACATGCGCTGAGGAGCTTCAGATATGATGATGGAAGACCCAGCTGAAGTACTATAGCGATGATAATATAATAGATAATTGCGCCAACTACTGATGTTGCAAGCTTGGTAGCAAAACTATGCTTGGTTCCGAATATAACTTCACCAATAATAACAGCAGCAAGACCTATAACGATAGCACCACGACCAGCATTTACATCTGCATTACCCTGATACTGAGCATATAAACCTCCTGCAAATGCTACTATACCATTAGAAAGGGCAACACCCATTCTGATACATCTGCCAGTATTAATGCCCTGTGCTCTTGCCATGTTCTGATTAGCACCTGTTGCTCTTATGGCAGAACCTATCTCTGTTCCAAAAAAGGCATATAAAAGTGCTATTATTACTACTACGATGATTATACTAACAATAATTGTTTTATTTATATATCTAAGGCTGACAGCAAGATTATACTTATCAACACTGATAGCCTGATTAGCCTTTCCCATGATTGCAAGGTTAATTGAATATAAACCGAGCTGTGTAAGTATTCCTGCAAGTATTCCAGGAATTTTCAGATATGTGTGTAATAAACCTGTTATATAACCAGCAAGAAGACCGGTTAAAAAAGCAACGATAAGGGCTGGAACTACATTCCATCCTCCAAGCATCAGCATAACTGCTACTGCTCCGCCCGTACAAAATGATCCATCTACTGATAAATCAGCAAAATCAAGTACTCTATATGTGATATAAACTCCAATTGCCATGATACCCCATATGAGGCCCTGAGCAACTGAACCTGGTAAAGCATTTAATAAAGCAAGCATTATAACTCCCCTTAATATTCTAAATCATATTTATAGTTTTAATTCATGTACCATGTGGTACAAAATTATAAAGGGAGCCCTGGCACCGCCAAAGCTCCCCATTAAGCTTTTTTGGGATTAACCTTTAATTATTCTTCAATCTCAAGAGCTGTGAAATCTGCAAATACGCTCTCATCCCAGCCAATAGCCTCTGCAACTACTGGATTGTATTCAGGAACAATGTTATCTGATACAAAGCTGATTGGTGTTGTAGCTGGATCAGCACCATTTACAAGGATTTCATAAGCTGTTTCTGCAGCTGATGCACCTACTTCATAATAGCTGATTGAAAGTGTAGCAAGTCCACCTGACTTACACATGTTCTCTTCACCGCAGATTACTGGGATACCAGCTGGAACAGTTACATTCTCAACAATTTCCATGTTATCTGCAATTGTGTTATCTGTTGGGATATAGAAACAATCACAGCTTGATGCTGCATTTGTTACTACTGACTGAAGTTCATTAGAATCAGCACATGTGTACTCTTCCCAAGCAATTCCAGCCTCATCAAGATACTGCTCAGCAAGCTCAGCCTGGAACTTAGAGTTAGGCTCAGCACTACAATAGAGAATACCTACCATAGTTGCATCTGGAGCAACTGTTGTAAGGATTTCAATCTGCTTGTCTACTGGTGCAAGATCAGATGTACCTGTTACATTTGTACCAGGAGCATCGTTACTGTCAACAACACCTGCTGTAACATAATCTGTGATAGATGTTCCAACAATTGGAATATCTCCTGTAGCTGCAGCACATGCCTGAAGTGCTGCTGTAGCATTTGCCATGATAAGATCATCGCCATCATTTACGAACTTTGTAGCGATTGTAGCACAGTTAGCAGCTTCGCCCTGTGCATTCTGATAATCGAATTCAACGCTATAACCATCAGCCTCTAAGAGCTCTGTAAGCTTTTCCTGGAATCCCTGTGTAGCAAGGTCAAGAGCTGGATGTTCAACGAGCTGACTAATTCCTACGTGGAATGTCTGTCCAGCTTCTGCTGAAGTCTCTTCTGTTGTTTCTTCTGTTGTAGCCTCTTCAGTGCTTTCAGCATTTTCTTCTGATTCAGCTTCTTCTGCTGAATTTTCCTCAGTAGTTGTACTGCCACAAGCTACCATAGAAAGAGCAAGTGAACAGCTAAGAATTGTAGCCAAAACCTTCTTTTTCATAATAATTACCTCCTCGATGTGGTATCATACCATTAGTAGCATGTAAAATTTTCACTAACACGCTACAACGCGTTACGCTTTAAATTGTTAAAGCATATGGTAATTAATATATATCAGTAATTAAAAAAGGTCAACTTATTTCCACAAGATATTTATGCAATGGGAGATTTTCAGGGTTTTATGAGCATTGAAACAGGTAACAATTCTGGTAATAACAGAGTTATTTTTCATATAGATGTCAACTCAGCATTCCTGTCATGGAGTGCTGTTAAGAGACTCCGAGAAGATCCGAATGCTCTTGACCTTCGCACTGTCCCATCTGCTGTTGGCGGGGATGTCGAATCACGCCATGGCATTATTACAGCCAGATCCATACCTGCCAAAAAATACGGAATCAAAACAGCTGATCCTGTTGTTAAGGCTCTTCAGAAATGTCCCAATCTGATACTAATTCCTTCTGATTTCAAAACCTACAGGGAATACTCAAGGGCTTTTATAGCTATATTGGAAAAATATGGTACTGAAGTTGAGCAGGTATCCATTGATGAAGCCTTTCTGGATATGACAGGAACCGAATACTTATTTGCTGATGAAATAAAAAATGGAGATAAATTTCCTATTTGTGCTGCACGCAAAATAAAGGATGAAATAAGAGACACTCTTGGTTTTACAGTAAATGTAGGCATATCAACTAATAAGCTCCTTGCCAAGATGGCAAGTGATTTCCAAAAGCCTGACAAAATACATACTCTATATCTAAATGAAATCAAAGACAAGATGTGGCCGCTCCCTATTGGAGACCTTTTTGGATGCGGCAAGCGTACTGCAAATAAACTCATGCAATTAGGAATCAGAACCATAGGTGATGCTGCTGTCATGGATATAGCTGTTCTAAAAGGTTACCTTGGAGAAAACTCTGGAGCCTATATACATAATGCAGCAAATGGAATAAGCTACTCCGAAGTGAGCAGTGTAAGAGAAAAGGCCAAAAGCTATTCCAATGAAACAACTACTTCGGTAGATATTACTGCTTCCAATTATGAACAGCTACTGCCACCTGAAATTGACTGGTTATCAGAAAGTGTCTCAAGACGTATGACAAGAGACCATGTAAGAGCAAATACTGTTACTATAATAGTCAAAACCAATGATTTTAAAAGGCATACAAGGCAGACCAAACTTCCATATTCCATAAATGATGCAGACACTATCAAAACAGTTGCTTCAGCACTTTTTACAGAACTGTTAACAGGAACTTCCGGCCTGTTCTATCAAGGGCTTGGTCTTAGACTTATAGGCGTTGGTTGTTCAGGACTTGATGACGAAGATTCACGTCAGCTTGATCTTTTTGACTGGATGTCCGCCAAAAAACAGATAGATCAAAATAAAGAAAACGAAGCCAAAGAAAAAGCACGAATAGAAGCCAGTCAGGAAAAGCAAAAAAAGTTGGAAGAAATGCTAAGCAAATTAAAATCTAAATATGGTGATGATATAATCAAAAAAGGAGACAGTGAATAACCAGATTTTATGATATAGGTGTCAAAAGTCATAAATGCATACATGCTTGCATGTTAAGC
>CAMJFD010000036.1 GCA_946404845.1 uncultured Butyrivibrio sp.
AGGTAGCTTTACTCTGCAGAGATATAAGGGTCTTGGTGAAATGGATCCTGAACAGTTATGGGAGACAACTCTTGATCCAGAGAGAAGACTTATGAGAGTTGTAGAAATTGAAGATGCCAAGATGGCTTCTCACATGACAGAACTCCTGATGGGTAATGAAGTACCACCTAGAAGAGACTTTATACATCAGTATGCAACAGAAGCTATTCTGGATGTATAAGATTACAAAATAAAATTATGAGGATAAAACCGTGGAAGATAGAATAATTAAATCCGAGTATTCGGAGATAATGCAAAAATCATATATCGACTATGCGATGAGTGTTATTGTTGCCAGAGCACTTCCTGATATCAGAGATGGTCTTAAACCTGTTCAGAGAAGAACTCTCTACGATATGTATGAACTGGGAATCAGATATGACAGACCTTATAGAAAGAGTGCCCGTATCGTTGGTGATACAATGGGTAAATATCACCCACATGGTGACAGCTCAATTTATGATTGCCTTGTTGTTATGGCACAGGATTTCAAGAAGGGCGTACCTCTTGTAGATGGTCACGGTAACTTCGGTAACATCGAAGGTGATGGCGCTGCTGCGATGCGTTATACTGAGGCGAGACTTGCCAAGATTACACAGGAGAATTTCCTTGCAGATCTTGATAAAGACATAGTTGATTTTGCACCTAACTTTGATGAAACAGAAAAAGAGCCAACTGTACTGCCTGTAAAGATTCCTAATTTCCTTGTAAATGGAAGTGAAGGCATTGCGGTAGGTATGGCTACTAATACACCTCCTCACAACTTAGGCGAGGTAATAGATGCAGAAATAGCTTATATGCAGAATAGTGATATTACTGTAAAAGAGCTGATGAAGCATATAAAGGGACCAGATTTCCCAACAGGTGGAATTGTTATTAACAAGGACGACCTCAAGAATATCTATGAAACCGGTATGGGTAAGATCAGAATCAGAGGCAAGGTAGATGTTGAAAAAGGTAAGAATGGACACATCAACCTGATCGTTACTGAGATTCCATATACAATGATCGGTGCTGGTATTGGTAAGTTCTTATCAGATGTTGCAGAGCTTGCTGAGAAGAAGGTTACCAATGATATTATTGATATATCTAACCAGTCTTCAAAAGAAGGCATACGTATTGTTATCGAACTTAAGAAGGATACAGACGTTGAGAACTTTACAAATCTTTTGTACAAGAAGACTAAGCTTGAAGATACATTTGGCGTAAACATGCTGGCTATTGATAATGGCAGACCTGAGACAATGAACCTTGTTCAGATTATGAGAGCTGTTGTTGACTTCCAGTTCGAGACTGCAACACGTAAGTATACAACACTTCTTAAGAAAGAGCAGGACAAGAAGGAAATACAGGAAGGTCTTATTAAGGCTTGTAATGTAATTGATCTTGTAATTGAGATCCTTCGTGGTTCCAAGGACAGACCTATGGCCAAGAATTGTCTTGTAAATGGTGTTACAGATGGTATTAATTTCAAGTCCAAAGAGTCTAAGGTAATGGCTTCACAGCTTATGTTCACTGAGGCTCAGGCAGATGCTATTCTTGACATGCGTTTATACAAGCTGATTGGACTCGAACTTGATGCTCTTGTTAAGGAGCATGAGCAGACTGTTGCTAATATCTATCGTTATGAAGATATTCTGGAAGACAGAGAATCGATGTCTATGGTCATTCAAAAAGAGCTGCAGGATATCAAGAAGGAATATAATACTAAGCGTAAGACAGCAATTGAGAACAGAGAAGAGGCTGTATACGAAGAAAAACCTATAGAAGAAATGGATGTAGCATTTATTATGGATAGATTTGGTTATGCCAAGACAATAGATGCTAATACATATGACAAGAATCTTGAGACTATAAAGGCTGAATTCAAGTATTCATTTAAGGTCAAGAACACAGGTAAGATATGCCTATTTACAAATTATGGTCAGTTACATACAATAAAGGCGATGGATTTGCCAATGTCCAAGATGAGAGATAAGGGCGTTCCTATTGATAATATTAGTAATTTTGATGCATCCAAGGAAACGGTTGTCATGGCTGCAAGCCAGTCAGATCTAAACCTGTACAGAGTTATGTTTACTACTAAACAGTCTATGATGAAAGTCGTAGATGGCGGTGAATTTGATGTATCAAAGAGAACTGTTGCCGCTACCAAACTAGGTGATGGTGATGAGGTTGTAAGCGTTGAAATCTTAAATGAACAGAAGACTGTTATACTGCAGTCAGAGGAAGGTTATTTCCTTAGATTTAACGTTTCAGATATACCAGAAAAGAAAAAGATTGCTGTTGGTGTTATAGGTATGCACCTTGGCAAGAATGATACTATTAGAGAGGTTTATTATCTGACGGAGTTTGAAGAAAAAGAAATTGATTACAATGACAAAAAACTGCAGCTCAGTCATCTGAAGATATCAAACCGTGCAACAAAAGGAACAAAGGTAAGATTATGAGAGTAATTGCTGGAATAGCAAGAAGACAGAAGCTTATCACACCTAAGGGTGATGATACCAGACCAACACAGGACAGAATTAAGGAAACATTATTTAATGTTATACAGCTTGATGTACCAGGCTCTGTTTTTGTTGATCTCTATGCAGGAAGTGGCGGAATAGGAATAGAGGCTCTTTCAAGAGGAGCCAAAAAGGCTTATTTCATAGAAAATGCTGCTGAACCTGTAAAGTGCATTACTACTAATTTACAGGCAACTCACCTTATTGATAAGGCTGAGGTCATCAAAAAAGACGTAATTATCGGACTTCGTAATATCAGAGAGGAGGAGGTAGATATTGTATTTATCGACCCTCCTTACAAAGCCGGAGCATATGAGAGAACAATTGAAATGCTCTCACAGATGCCTTACGTTACTAATTATACGATGATAATATGTGAAAGTGATCTTGATGAGGATTTCTCTTTTGTAGAACATTATGGATTTACAGTAGCAAGAGAAAAACTTTATAAGACTAACAAGCATGTTTTCATAAAAAAAGGAGATTGAAATTATCAAGGATGATAATTTCAGTGTTATGAGGGGACATAACACATTTGTTTCAAGGGAGGAAAAATGAAAAGACGTATTTTAGCTATGTTGATGTCAGGAATATTATTGGCATCAACTGCAGGAAGCGCAGCTGATTCTATAGTTGCGTATGCATCAGGAACTGATGCACTTATCACTTCTGAAAGTGGGGAATTAGACTCTGCGGATATATTAGATGAATCTGGTAATTCAGAAGATGGTAATTCTACATCAGAAGATCTAAGCAATTCTTCTAATGAGGGAAGCGGTAATACAGATTCTGATGCAAGTGATTTTGTATTAGAAGATAATGCTTCAGATGAAAATAATTCTGATAATAGTAATTCTGCAGAGAGTATATCTGTAGATGGGGATGATTCTACAGAATCAGATAGTTCAGATAATGCGAGTAGTATTTCTTCAGATGATTCTGATATAGCAGGCTCTGAAGATTCTGCTGATTATGATGCATCTAATGATGCAAGTTCTGAATCAAGTGATGCTACTGACTTTTCCAGCTATGAAGCCAGTAATGCAGACGCAAGCAATTCAGCTTCTACTGGTGCATCAGATTTAGAAACAGCTGTATTTAATTATACAGAGACAATTGATGGTTATAACATTACACTAAGTGCTGAGGAAGGAGTTCTTCCAGCAGATACTGAGGTAGTTATTACCAAGGTTAATAAAACAGATAATGGAGATAAGGTAGAAGATGTTGTAAATGATGAACTTCCTGATGATCAGGCAGTTATTGCATCAGATTCATTTGATATCAGTCTCTATTCTAATGGTCAGGAAATTGAGCCTGACACAACAGTTGGAAATGTAAATGTTTCAATTGAACTTGCAGAGTCAATTGTAGAGGATCACAATAATTCAGAAGAGTCTGAAGTTAAGATTTTCCACGTAGATGATGATTCTCAGGCAACAGAAATTGAATCTACTGAAATAGAACAGGGAGATGATTATACTGTTGAGTACGATGCTGAGAGTTTTTCAGTATATTCAGTAGCTGTAGTTGCAACTGTACTTCAGGGTTCTAACGAAACATATGTTAATCCTAATTATGAATACATGTTTGATGATTCATATGAAGGTGATTATAGTAGTTTCCATACAGTTACAGCCAAAGAGATACTTGGTGCAAACAGTTATGTAACTAGTATAAATGCATTTGGTGACTCTCTAAAGAGTAATATTCAGAGCCGCTCCTCATCATTTACGATTTCTTTTAATGTGGATTCTGATACATATAGTAATTATTCAACAGTTATTTCTAAGGCACTTGAAATTGCTGAAACTCATACAGGTGTTCCTACAGAAGGTGATTATGTAGGCTGGGCTTATTATTCTGCATCATTTCGTATTAGTGCACTTCAGAATGCAAATGGAAGTTACTACGGTGTTATTCAGTTTTATTTCAGTTACTATGACACTCTTGCACAGGAGAATAGTGCAACAACTCAGTGTAATAGTATAATCAGTTCACTTGGACTTAGTGGTAAGTCTGATTATGAATGTGCTAAGGCTGTTTATGATTACATGATAAAGAATCTCTACTATAACTATTACAACTATTATTATAATATTAGTTCATCTAGTTCTAGTTATTATCTGTATCCACATAGTGCAGCATCAGCATTTGTAGAAAAAAAGACAGTATGTCAGGGTTATGCACTGATGTATTACCGAATTATGCTTACACTTGGAATTGACTGTAGATTAGTTGCAGGAAATGCTAATGGTGGAGCTCATGGATGGAACATAGTACAGATTGGTAGCAGTTATTATTATGTTGATAGTACTTGGGGATCAAATTACCTTGAGACTGGTAGTCTTATAGTATCTGGTAAGAATGTTTATCGAAGTCATAAAACTTCTTCCAGCCTTATTAGTGCTGCGGAATCTGCATATTTCCTTAAGGGATCAGCTACAGGTTTTGAAAGCGAACACGCTAAGTATTCTCAGTACACTACTTCTGATTTCCTTGCAGACTATCCTATAAGCTCAACTGATTACAATGGTTCTTCAGTAAGTTCAGTACCTGTTACAGGACTTACAATTAGTGCTTCATCACTTACACTTGCTAAGGGGGCTACAGGAGTTATTACAGCATCTATAACACCTTCAAATGCTACTAATCAGTCAGTTACATTTAGATCAAATGATACTAATGTTGCTACTGTAACATCTGGCGGTGTTGTAACAGCAGTTAGCCCTGGAGTATGTAAGATAACAGTTAAGACAGCAGATGGCAGTTACAGACAGACATGTACAGTTACTGTTACAGATGCGTCAGGACTTAAGGCTGCCAAGAAGAAGGTTACAGTTGTAAAGGGATATAAATATCAGCTTACAACATATATTAAGCCATATAACCAGGTGGCTAATTCTTCCAGTCTGACATATAAGAGTAGTAATAAGAAGATTGCAACTGTTTCTAAAGCTGGTGTTATTAAAGGTAAAAAAGCTGGTACCTGTAAGATAACCATCAAAGATGGCAGTGGACATAAGGTCACAGTAAAGGTTACAGTTAAGAATCCAGTTAAGGTCACAAAGGTCAAGCTTAATAAAAAGAAGGTTAAGCTTACTACTGGACAGACCTATAAATTAACGGCTACAATAAAGCCTAAAAAGGCTACAAACAAAAATGTTACATGGACTAGTAGCAATACATCCGTAGCAACAGTTGATGCTAACGGTAATGTTACAGCTATCGCACCAGGTAAGACTACCATAACCTGTAAAGCCAAGGATGGTAGTAAGAAAAAAGCCAAATGTAAGATTATAGTTAAATAATGGCTTAAGATTATTTTTTACAAGGATACAGGTCCTTGGAATGGAGATTTATTATGAAAACTGCAGTATATCCAGGAAGCTTTGATCCAGTTACTTATGGTCACATTGATATTATTAAGAGAGCTTCACAGATGTTTGATACAGTAATTGTTACTGTAATGGTCAATTCTGCAAAGACTTCGTTGTTTTCGCTTGATGAACGTGTTAATATGTTAAAGGAGGCAACTAAAGATTTACCTAATGTTGTCATTGATTCGTATAATGGTCTTTTAATTAATTATTGTAAAGAGAAGAACATTCATATTGCTATTAGAGGACTGAGAGCTATTACTGATTTCGAGTACGAACTTCAGATTGCTCAGACTAATAAGGAACTGTCACATAATAATGTTGATACAGTATTCCTTACAACTAACCTGATTTATTCATATCTTAGCAGCTCTACAGTTAAAGAGATAGCAAGTTATAATGGGGATGTTTATCCATGCGTACCAGATTTTGTAGCACATGCATTATATGAAAAATATGGATATAAAAATCATAACCAAATCAAGGGGGATAATTTATGAGTAGCAGAATTGAGCAATTGATCGAAGAAATCGAGACATT
The DNA here is from genome assembly GCA_946404845.1 of uncultured Butyrivibrio sp. Taxonomy (GTDB): domain Bacteria; phylum Bacillota; class Clostridia; order Lachnospirales; family Lachnospiraceae; genus Butyrivibrio. The sequence continues at coordinate 6,470 of CAMJFD010000036.1, forward strand.
CATTGATAACTGCAAACCTCAGCCACTTTCCAAGACAAATATCATTGTTAACAAAGAAGAAATTGATGAACTCTTAAGAGAACTTAGAAACAAGACTCCTGAGGAAATTAAGAGATATCAGAAGATTATAAGTAACAAAGAAGCAATTCTTAATGATGCCAGAGTAAAGGCACAGGAACTTATAGATAAAGCTACTGCACAGACAAATGAGCTTATAAATGAGCATGAGATCATGCAGCAGGCATATGCACAGGCTAATGATGTTATGACTCAGGCTGCAAAGCAGGCTCAGGATATTCTGGACAGAGCTACAGAAGAAGCTAATCAGATGAGATCAGCAGCTGTACAGTATACAGACAGCTTATTAGGAGATATCGACAGCATTTTAAATCAGGCTATCGAAACAACTAATTCTCATAATGAAAGCATTATAACAGCTCTTACAAGTTATAGTGAGACTATCAAGTCTAACAGATCAGACCTGGTACCTCCAACTGTTGAACCAGTTCAGCCAGTTGAAAGTGTTCAGGATCCAGAACAGGTAGTTGCAACTGATACAGTGACAGCTGATGACAGTTTGAATTTGGATTTACTTTAATTAAGAATTATAGGGGCTGTGATTTATTCACAGCCTCTTATTTTTAATCGCTAACAAAATGAATGGAATAATATATGAGAATAGATAAATTGTTGTGTGACATGAATTATGGAACCAGAAAACAGGTTAAGGAACATATCAAAAATGGTCTTGTACATGTAAATGGCGTTGCTGTTGTAAAGCCAGAGTTCCATGTTGATGTAGATAAGGATGAAATTAAGATTGGTGGTAAAGTTATTTCTTTTGCCAAAAATCATTATTATATGTTGAATAAGCCGCAGGGTGTAATCTCATCTACTGAGAAGGGACCTACGGAGACAGTTATAGATATACTTGCAGATGAGAATGTAAAAGGACTTGCGCCTGTTGGAAGACTCGATAAGGATACTGAGGGGCTACTGCTAATTACTGATGATGGTAAGCTTGCTCATAATCTATTATCACCTAAAAAGCATGTGGATAAGACTTATGAAGTACATTTGTCTAATAAGCTTTCAGAAGCTGATATTGAACAGCTTGAAAAGGGCGTAGATATAGGCGATGAGAAGATGACACTTCCAGCTAAGGTAGAGGTCATGGACATGGCAGATGATGAGGGAAGACCTGTTATACATCTGACAATTCATGAAGGCAGGTTTCATCAGGTTAAGAGAATGCTAGAAGCTGTTGGAAATGAAGTGTTATTCCTAAAAAGACTATCTATGGGAAGTCTTGTTCTGGATGAGAATCTTGAACCTGGAGAATACAGAGAACTGACTGCTGAGGAATTGTCAGCGCTGCAGAATAAGCAGTGATAACTTCTAGAGAAGTGATACAGACACACTTAGATATATAATATCTGTGACTATAAGGAATATATAGTTCATTATAATAAATTAAAAAACGAGGATAGATTATTTATGGCTAGCGTAAGTAAAGGAAAACGTGGATATCTTGAATATTGTAGAAAGTTCAGCATTATCAGAACAATTATAGCTCTTGTTATAACTATTGGTATATTCCTTACAGGAATGATTATATATAAATCTAATAAGAGTGCATTTAGTATCGTTGCTGCTCTTGGATGCCTTCCAACAGGCTGGAGCGCAGTTAACATGATTATGTATCTGAAGGCCAAGATTATGTCAGATGAATCTTACAATAAGATAGAAGCACATAAGGGCGGACTGCTTATCAAATATGATCTGGAAATGACTTCTTATGACACTAACTATCATATAGGTGCTGCAACAGTTCTTGATAAAAATGTTATCTGCTATACAGATGACAGAATTACAGACCTTGGCGAATGTGAAGAGCATATTCACAAGCAGATTGCACCAAGTGGTTATGGTTCATACACAGTTAAGGTATTTAGCGATATTGATAAGTTCTGTAGCAGACTTGATCAGCTTGAGAAGATAAGAGCTGAAAAAGGTATTGATCCTCAGGCCATAGAAGATGCCTGGGTTCCAGGAACTACAGAAACATGTGCGCATATATTAGAGTCTATTTCACTTTGATCTGAGGCGAGGTAGCAATATTAGATGAAAGAAGTAATTATAGGAAAAAATGAGTCTGGAAAAAGATTGGATAAGTTCCTTGGAAGCTATTTATCTGAAGCAGGTATGGGATTTCTGTTTAAGATGATGAGAAAAAAGAACATCACCTTAAATGGAAAAAAATGCACTGGACAGGAAAAGCTTACAGAAGGTGACAGTATCAAAATTTTTTTTGCAGACGAAACCTTTGAAAAGTTCGTTAATCCGCAGTATAAACTCTCTGAAAACGGTAGTACCGGAGAGAACGAATATACAAAAGCATTTAAAAAGCTGGGAAATTTAGAAGTAGTATTTGAAAATGATGACATACTACTTGTAAATAAACCAGTTGGCGTATTATCCCAAAAAGCCAGACCGGATGACGTATCGCTAAATGAATGGTTTATTGGTTATCTTTTGGATAAAGGGATTATTACAGATAAGAGCCTTGTGACATTTAAACCATCTATCTGTAACAGACTAGACAGAAATACAAGTGGAATAATTATCTGTGGTAAGAGTCTTGCAGGTCTTCAGAAGATGAATGAGATGCTCAAGAAAAGAGACCTTGGTAAATTCTATATTACTGTTGTAAACGGCATTATAGACAAGGACTCCAGAATAGAAGGATATCTTATCAAGGATTCTAAGACTAATAAAGTCGCTATATCTAATAAGGATAATGGCGACGGTGATTATATAGAAACAGCTTACAGGCCATTACAGATTAATAAGGATGAAGGTCTTACACTTCTTGAAGTTGAACTTCATACTGGTAAGCCACATCAGATAAGGGCACATCTGTCCAGTATAGGACATCCTTTGATTGGTGATACCAAGTATGGTAATAACAAGCTGAATACTTTTTTTCAAAAGGAATACAAGCTGCATTCCCAGCTGCTCCACAGCTGCAGACTTGAATTTCCAACAGACAATGTGCTTGATGTAATGGGATTATCTGGAAAAGTCTTTGAAGCAAAGGCTCCAAAGGTCTTTAGAAATATCATAAGCGCATATTTTGAATGAATGATGAGGGGCACACATGGCTACATGGAAGAGTAGAGGGCTAAGAGGTTCCACCTTAGAGGAACTGATTAACAGATCTAACGAGAGATATTTGGAGGAGAATCTTGCGCTCATTCAGAAGATTCCAACTCCAATAACTCCCATCAATATAGAAAAAGAGACAAGACATATTACTCTTGCGTATTTTGACCAGAAGAGTACTGTCGATTATATAGGTGTTGTGCAGGGCATTCCGGTTTGCTTTGATGCAAAGGAATGTGCTTTCGACACTTTTGCACTTGAAAATATTCATCCTCACCAGGTTGCTTTCATGGATAGTTTTGAACAGCAGGATGGTGTGGCGTTCTTTTTGATTTACTATACATCCAAAAATCTTTTTTATTATTTACCATTTAGACATTTAAAGAAATACTGGGACAGAGCCCAGCAGGGAGGCCGCAAAAGCTTCCGTTTTGATGAACTTGATTTATCATATGTTATAGACACTACGAATAGTCAGGTTCTGATTCCGTATCTTGATGCTATTCAGAAAGACATCGAGGAAAGGGATTAATAGAAATATCTATTATATTAGTAAATATCTATCCTAAATAATTGTTTAAATAAAAGCTTTAAAATATTCATATTAGGTTTGACAAAAGAAAACATATACTGTAAACTAAGTTTAATTTATTGTGGTAATAAGGTAGCATGGTAGCACACTAAAGTGTGAAAGTAAATAGCAAATGCTAATCATACACCAAAGTAAAGGCTGTTTGTATGGCAGCGATAATGATAGATGACTATCAAAAGACAAATAATAATTTAAATCTCCACTAAATAAAAGCGAGGATATTATGGATATTAGACTAGTTCATACACCAGAAGGTGTTAGAGATATTTATGGAACAGAATGTACAGACAGAATCAGTATAGAGGACAAGATCAGAGCTAAATTCAAATCTTATGGATTTAGAGATATTGAGACTCCTACATTTGAATTCTTTGATGTATTTGCCAAGGAAATCAGTGCAACAAGTGCTAAAGAGCTCTATAAGTTTTTTGACAAAGAGGGAAATACACTTGTGCTGAGACCAGATTTCACACCATCTATGGCAAGATGTGTATCCAAGTACTTCCTGGAAAAGGACACACCAGTAAGAATCTGCTATAAAGGTAATACATTTCTGAATACTTCAAACCTTCAGGGTAAGCTCAAGGAAAGCACAGAAATGGGCGTAGAGCTGATGAATGATGATTCTGTATATGCAGATGCAGAGATGATTGCACTTATGATCGAGTCACTTCTGACATCAGGACTTACAGATTTCCAGATAAGCGTTGGTAATGCTGAGTACTTCAAGGGTATCTGCGAGGAAGCTGGTATCGAAGACGAGTTTGAAGCAGATATAAGAGAACAGCTCGCAGCCAGAAACTATTTTGCTGCAGAGAATATCATGAATGAAAAAAATATAGATGAAAGATACATCCGTATGATTACTAAGGTTTCTGAATTCATGGGTTCTGAGGATGCACTTGAAACTGCTGCAAGTCAGGTTAATAATAAGAAATCTCTTGAAGCTATCGACAGATTAAAAGCTGTTTATAAGACTCTTACAAGCTACGGCCTTGAGAAATATGTATCTTTTGACCTAGGTCTTATCAGTAATAATAACTATTACACAGGCGTTATATTCAATGCTTATACATATGGCGTTGGTGATGCTATTGCTAAGGGCGGCAGATACGATAATCTTATGGATAAGTTTGGTGATCCTGCACCAGCTATCGGATTTATGATAGTTGTAGATGACCTTATGGCAGCTCTGTACAGACAGAATGTAGAGCTTGAGCATGAGGCTGCTCCTGAAGTTGTATATTATGACAATGACAATTATCTGGAAGCACTTCAGAAGGTTCAGGATATGAGAGCTAAGGGAATTAACGTAGTTCTGACAGCTAGACAATAAATAATACCAATTATAACGGAGACTATATATGAGATATTTAACATTTGCTCTTGGAAAAGGACGTCTTGCTAATTCTGCTATGGAGCTTCTTGCAAAGTGCGGAATTGAATGCGAAGAGATGAAAGACAAAAACACTAGAAAGCTTATATTTGTAAATGAAGAATTAAAGCTGAAATTCTTCCTGGCTAAGGGACCAGACGTTCCAACATACGTTGAGTATGGTGCTGCAGATATAGGTATCGTCGGCGCAGATACAATTATGGAAGAAAACAGAAGAGTCTATGAGGTACTTGATCTTGGATTTGGTAAGTGCAGAATGTGCGTATGCGGACCACATGATGCAGCTAAACTCCTTGATCATCATGAAATGATCAGGGTTGCAAGTAAATACCCTAATATTGCCAAAGACTATTTTTACAATAAAAAGCATCAGACAGTTGATATTATCAAATTAAACGGTTCAGTTGAACTTGGACCAATTGTAAACCTGTCAGATGTAATCGTAGATATCGTTGAGACAGGCTCAACACTTAGAGAAAACGGACTTGAGGTTCTCGAAGAGATATGCCCATTATCTGCAAGGGTTATTGTTAACCAGGTTAGCATGCAGATGGAATCTGAGAGAATTAAGAAAATCATTAACGCAATGAAGGAGAATCTGGAATGAGAATCATAAAACTTACAGAAGATACTAAGCAGGAACTTATCAATAACTTATTAAAGAGAAGTCCTTCCAGTTATTCAGAATATGAAAGCACAGTTGCTGAAATTATAAATAACGTAAGACAGAACAAAGATAAGGCCCTTTTTGAATATACAGCCAAATTTGATAAGGCTGAGATAAATGCTGATAATATAAAAGTTACAAGGCAGGAAATTGATGAAGCATATAAGCAGCTCGATGCAGACTTTATTGAAGTTATGAAAAAGAGCGCTGAGAATATAAGAGTATTTCACGAGAAACAGAAGAGAAACACATGGATCGATACACAGGAGAACGGTTCTATCCTCGGACAGAGAATTCTTCCAATTGAACTTTCAGGTGTTTATGTTCCTGGTGGTAAGGCAGCTTATCCATCAAGCGTTCTCATGAACGTAGTTCCAGCTAAGGTTGCAGGCGTTGAGAAAATTGTTATGTGTACACCTCCTGGAGCAGATGGCAAGGTTAATCCTGGAACACTTGTAGCAGCTGATATTGCCGGTGTTACAGAAGTTTATAAGGTAGGCGGAGCACAGGCTATTGCAGCTATGGCATTTGGAACAGAGAGTGTACCTAAGGTTGATAAGATCACAGGACCAGGTAACATCTTTGTAGCTCTTGCCAAGAAGGCTTGTTTTGGATATGTATCTATTGACTCAATTGCCGGCCCATCAGAGATTCTTGTAATTGCTGATGAGACTGCTAATCCTAGATATGTAGCAGCAGATCTTCTGTCACAGGCTGAGCACGATGAACTTGCAAGTGCTATACTTATTACAACAAGTGAAAAGCTTGCTAATGAAGTTTCAGAAGAAATCGATGGTTTCCTCAAGACTTTATCAAGAGCTAATATAATTCAGAAATCTCTTGATAACTATGGTTATGCTTTTGTTGCAGAGAACATGCAGGATGCAATCGATGCAGCTAATACAATTGCTTCTGAACACCTTGAAATCATTACAGCAAATCCATTTGAGACAATGACTAAGATTAAGAATGCAGGTGCTATTTTCCTTGGATCATATTCTTCAGAGCCTCTTGGAGACTATTTTGCAGGACCTAACCACATTCTTCCTACAAATGGAACAGCGAGATTCTTCTCACCACTGTCTGTTGATGATTTTGTTAAGAAAACAAGTATTATCTCATATTCAGAGGATGCTCTCAGAGCAGTACACAAGGATATTGAGTTATTTGCCCAGAAAGAAGGACTTACAGCTCACGCTAATTCTATCGCTGTAAGATTTGAATAATAATAAGAGGGGACAACAATATGGCCAGAATAGCTGAAGTTAGTCGTAAAACCGGTGAAACAGATATCAAGGTCAAGATCAACCTTGATGGATCAGGAAAAAGCAACATAGATACAGGTATAGGTTTTTTTGACCACATGCTGACTGCATTTGCCAAGCACGGATTCTTTGATCTTGATGTTAAGGTAGTCGGAGATCTGAATGTAGATGGGCACCACACAGTAGAGGATACAGCGATTGTAATTGGTAATGCTATTAATCAGGCAGTTGGAGACAAGAAAGGTATCAGACGTTATGGCTCAATGCTACTGCCTATGGATGAGACACTTGCCATGTGCGCAATTGACCTGTGCGGAAGACCATATTTCGTAATGGATGCAGAATTTACAGCTCCTATGATTGGAGATTTTGATACACAGCTTGTATCAGAGTTCTTTTATTCTATATCATATGCAGCTATGATGAATCTGCACCTTAGAATCGTTACAGGTTCTAATGAACATCATAAGGTAGAAGCTATGTTCAAGGCATTTGCCAAGGCTCTTGATGAAGCGACTTCTTTTGACCCAAGAATAACAGACGTATTAAGTACGAAAGGTAGCCTATAATGTTAAAAAAATTTATACCATGTATTTATCTATATAAAGGAAATGCTGTTAAGAACTTAAAGGATATGGAGGTTATCTCTGAAAATCCAGTAGAGCTTGCAGGCAGCTACAATGACGAGGGTAGCGACGAACTCATAATTTTCGATTTGTCTAACGGAGATGAGGAGCACGAAGAATCACTTGATATCATTAAGGCAATATGTGCTGCTGTTGATATTCCAGTTATCGGAGCTGGTAATGTTAAGCGTATGGAAGATATCAAGAAGCTCTTATATGCTGGATGCAAGAAGGCATGCCTTAATTTCTCCAAGCAGGGCAATATTGATATTTTAAAGGAAGTATCAGAGAAGTTTGGTAAGGATAAAATAGTTATCTGTTATACAGAAACAGATAAAATAACATCATATATTGATGAAGTTCAGGAACTTTCATGTGAACTGATTTTGCTCAACACTTCTGAGATTAAGAATACACTTGAGACTACGATGCCAACAATCTTAAGTCTTCCAGATGTATCACTTGATAAGATCATTGAACTTCTTAATATGGAGAATGTAAGCGGTCTCTCTGGTATGGCCATGAACAGAAATGTTAATAATATCGGAGACATCAAGAAGCTGTGCAGAGAAAACGGCATCGCAGTTAATAAAATGACAGCTGCTATTAGCTGGGATGAACTTAAAAAAATGGAAAATGGTCTTGTACCTGTTGTTGTTCAGGACTATCGAACGGATCAGGTTCTGATGGTTGCCTATATGAATGAGGAGGCTTACAATCAGACAATAGAAACTGGCAAGATGCACTACTACTCAAGAAGCCGTGGTGAACAGTGGCTAAAGGGCGAGACAAGCGGTCACTTCCAGTTCGTTAAGAGCCTGTATGCAGATTGTGACAAGGATACAATCCTTGCCAAGGTCAAACAGATAGGCGCTGCATGTCACACTGGTTCTTATTCATGCTTCTTTAATGAGATTGCCAAGACTGAATATAGTGAAAAGAATCCTCAGAAGGTTCTCGACAGTGTATTTGAAGTTATTACAGACAGAAAGAAAAATCCTAGAGAAGGATCTTATACAAATTATCTGTTCGATAAAGGAATCGATAAGATTCTTAAGAAGGTCGGCGAAGAAAGTACAGAAATCGTAATCGCTGCTAAAAATCCTAACAGCAATGAAATTGTATATGAAATGGCTGATTTTCTCTATCATATGATGGTTCTCATGGCTGAAAAAGATGTTAAATGGGAAGATATCACCGATGAACTTGCAAGAAGATAAGTGAATATGTTAAATTAAGAAAGGGCAATTTTGTGTTTAGCACAGAATTGCCCTTAACTGACTGATGATTTGTTATGGAGATTTTTATGAATGAAAAACTGGCACTTTCTGATGAGATTCTATTAAGCGTAGATAAACCAGAAAGATATATTGGAAACGAAGTAAATAGTGTCACTAAGGACAAGAACAAAGTCGATATCAGATTCGCCATGTGTTTCCCTGATGTGTATGAAATCGGAATGTCACATCTTGGAATCCAGATTTTGTATGGACTTTTTAACTCCTATGACGACGTATGGTGTGAAAGAGTTTATTCACCATGGGTTGACCTTGATAAAGTAATGAGAGAAAAGAATATCCCTCTTTTTGCCCTTGAGTCACAGGAACCTGTTAAGAACTTTGATTTCCTTGGATTTACTATACAGTATGAGATGTGCTATACCAATATTCTTCAGGTTCTTGACCTGTCTGGTATTCCATTAAAGTCCTGCGACAGAACATGGGACGATCCAATTGTTATAGGCGGCGGCCCTTGTACATATAACGCTGAACCTATGGCAGAGTTTTTTGACCTGTTCTATATAGGTGAAGGCGAGACAAGATATCGTGAACTTTTTGATCTGTACAAGGAAAGCAAGAAAAATGGCGATTCCAGAGAACAGTTTCTTAGAAAATGTGCTAAAGTACCTGGTATCTATGTTCCATCTTTGTATGAAATCAAATATAACGATGACTGGACAATAGCATCCATAAATCCTATGTATGAAGACGTTCCACAGCTTGTAGTCAAGGAAATGGTGACGGATTTAAGTGATGCATTTTATCCAACAAAGCCAGTCGTTCCATTTATAAAGGCAACTCAGGACAGAGTTGTTCTTGAAGTTATGCGTGGATGTATCCGCGGTTGCAGATTCTGCCAGGCGGGTATGCTGTACAGACCTCTTAGAGAAAAGGATGTTGAAGTTCTTGAAAAATACGCTGTACAGCTTCTTGAGAATACAGGATATGAAGAAATCTCTCTTAGCTCACTGAGTTCAAGTGATTATTCAGGACTTCCTGAGCTGATAGATTTCCTGATTGATTATTGCAGAAAAAAGAAGATAAATATTTCACTGCCTTCTCTTAGAATTGATGCTTTTTCTCTCGATGTTATGAGTAAAGTTCAGGATATTAAGAAAAGTAGTCTTACATTCGCTCCTGAGGCTGGTTCTCAGAGAATGAGAGATGTTATAAATAAAGGACTTACAGAAGAAGTTATATTAAAGGGTGCGCATGATGCGTTTGAAGGCGGCTGGAACAGAGTTAAATTGTACTTCATGCTGGGACTTCCTGGTGAAACTGATGAAGATATTGAAGGCATCGGAGATATTGCCAATAAGATTGCCAAAGAATATTTTGATACAGTTCCTAAGGAAAACAGACATGGAAGAACGGTTGATATTGTTGCTAGTACATCATTTTTTGTACCAAAGCCATTTACTCCTTTCCAGTGGGCGCCTATGGCATCTAAGGAAGATTTCCTGGAAAAAGCTAATACAACAAGACGCGGAATCATGGCTCAGCTCAATCAGAAGCATATTAAATATAACTGGCACGAGACAGACGCCAGCGTTATGGAAGGCATACTTGCAAGAGGTGACAGAAGAATAGCCGATGTCATCTTAAAGGCTTATAAAAAAGGCTGTATCTATGATGCATGGAGTGAACATTTCCATTATGATGTATGGATGGAAACCTTTGCTGAATGCGGAATAGAGCCAACTTTCTATACAACAAGAGAAAGAAGTAAAGATGAAATATTCCCATGGGATATGCTTAACTGCGGCGTTACCAAGCAGTTCCTGTATAGAGAATGGGAGACAGCTATGTCTGGTAAGGTATCACCTAACTGCAGACAGCAGTGTATGGGATGCGGAGCACGTAGCTATAATGTCGGTGTTTGTATGGAAGAAAAGACAGGTAGGAATTAATAATTATGGTAAAAGTTAGACTTAAATATTCCAAGAATGGCCCGATTAAATTCATCGGACATCTTGATGTTATGAGATATTTCCAGAAGGCTATCAGAAGAGCTGACCTTGATATCAAGTATTCAGAAGGTTACAGTCCTCATCAGCTTATGTCATTTGCTCAGCCTCTTAACGTAGGAGCTACAAGTGATGCCGAGTATGTTGATATGACTTTTGAATCAATTACAACTGTAGATGATATACAGAACAGACTTAATGCCACAATGAACGAAGGTATTAAGATATTAGATGCGGCAGTTCTTGGAGATAATGATGGGAAGGCTATGACTATAGTAGCTGCTGCTAAATATAAAGTCACATTCAGAGATTCAGCTAAGCCTACTTTTGACTGGCAGAGCGAACTTCGTGAATATTTATCTGGTGAGCACCTTATGGCTACCAAGAAGACTAAATCTGGCGAAAAAGAAATTGATATGAAACCGCTTATTTTTGATTATGATATTAAAGATGAGGCTCTGTATATACTAATAAGTGCTGGAAGTGTCAATAACCTTAAGGCTTCTCTTATTATAGATAATTTCATGAAGTCTAAGGGAATTGAAATGGATACTATAATTGGACTGCAGCTCCATAAAATGGAGACATACTGTGCTGGCGAGGATTCAAAGGGTTCATATATTGTACCTCTTATAAGCCATAGCGAGTCAGATAAGATATATGTAACATTTCCAGAATAATTATTTGGAGACATGGACTTGAAAGATAATATTATAATTACTGAATTAAATAACGTGAGTCTTTTTATGTGCATGAAGGACAACCAGATAGACTGTCTTGATTATTACAAGGATAGTGACATAGGCAGTATCTATGTGGGAATGGTTGATAATGTTGTTAAAAATATAAATGGTGCTTTTGTAAGATATCAGAAGGATATGATTGGATACCTTGATTTCAGAGAGATACATCCAGACTGTATTCTCAACAGGGATTATAGAGAAGCACCTGTTATCAGACAAGGTGATCTTGTGCTGGTACAGATAGCAAATGATGCAATCAAGATGAAGCAGCCTAAGCTTACTTGTAATATTTCAATATCTGGCAGGTACCTGGCCATTACTCTTGGCAAAAAAGGCCTTGGATCCAGCAGGAAGATAAGCGAAAGCAGAAAAGAACAGCTAATGTCAGATCTGACAGCTTATATAGATGGCGGTTATGACAGATATTTAAAAGATCACGGCGTTGTTATCAGGACAGAAGCCGGTAAAGAAGATGTATCATTTGATGATATAACGGCTGAATTTAATGAGCTTAAGTCTCAGATGGATGATATGCTCTCTGTATCGCAGACACGCGTAAAATACACTATTATTCACAAACAGACAGATGTAGATATTGTAAATGAGAAGATTCTCAAGATGGTTCATTATATGGAATCCCATCAGGCTGCAGATTATGAGATTATAAGTGATTCAATACCTCTTTATAATAAAATTTCAGAGGAACTTGATTATGATATCAAATTATGGACTGATGAGACTCCGATGTCAGTTCTGTTTGGAATCAGCAAGAAACTGGATGAACTAACTGGACGTAAAGTATGGCTTAAATCAGGTGGATTTCTCATAATAGAACATACTGAAGCGCTTGAAGTTATAGATGTTAATTCTGGCAAGAATATCAGTAAAAAGAATATAGTAAGCCAAATCAATTTAGAAGCTGTTGATGAAGCTTTCAGACAGATAAGACTTAGAAATCTGTCCGGAATGATTCTGATTGATCTTATAAATATAGATAATGATGAAGATAAAAATCATATAATTAATAGAATTAAACGATTATGTGTAAAAGATCCTATCAAAACAACATTCATCGACATTACAGGGCTTGGTATAGTTGAAATAACCAGAAAAAAATCAGGACAATCTCTTAAAGAGTTATTGACAAGCTGATTTGACAATGTTATTATACATGAGTATGCCGCTTAACGAGGTAAAAGTGTGCCCATTTATGAGCACCACCGAAGTTAGCGAGTTTTTTAAAAGAAGGAGGTGCCTTATGTACGCAATTATTGTAACAGGTGGTAAGCAGTACAAGGTTTCCGAAGGCGATGTTATCAAGGTTGAGAAGCTTGATGTTGAAGCCGGAAAAGAGGTAACATTTGATAATGTTATCGCTGTAAATGATGACAAGACTCTTAAGGTAGCTGGAGACGTAGCTAGTGCTTCTGTTAAGGCTTCTGTTGTAGAGCAGGGTAAGGATAAGAAAGTCATCGTTTACCATTACAAGAGAAAGACTGGATACCATAAGAAAAATGGTCATAGACAATATTTCACAGAAGTAAAAATTG
>CAMJFD010000037.1 GCA_946404845.1 uncultured Butyrivibrio sp.
TATGTCTTTTTGTTGTAGGTGCGGAGCACCGTAGTGAATATTGACATTTTGTACACATCAAAGCGTCCTGCTCAGACATACTTCCCGGCATGCTAGAAGCTCCGCCTGCGGCATTAAGAACAACACGAAAAGTCTTAATTTCAGTCGCTGGCGGTATGTGGCCTACACCTTAGCACGGGGCCGAGTTTGACACTAAGGCATATGTTTTCAGGGGAATACCCAGTGCCCGGAATGTTCTGAGGCGCAAAGCGAGTAGATGACTGTTTTATCGCATGTAGGAGTGTGGGAAGTTTTTGTAATAGAAAAAAGACTGCATCTACAAATTATCTCTTTTGCAAATACAGTCTTCTATCGCTTTATATTAATTTATTAATTCATCATTTTGAATTAATGTAATTTATAAGTCCCTCAGAATCAATAATCTTCTGCATGAATGGAGGGAACGCCTGTCCCTGATACTCTTTACCAGTTGTCTCGTCTGTAATAACACCTGTATCAAAATTGATGCTTACTACATCACCAGCATTTATCTCCTGTGCAGCCTCTGGACATTCAACAATAGGAAGTCCAATATTAATACTGTTTCTGTAAAAAATTCTTGCGAATGTCTCTGCGATTACGCAGCTAACGCCAGCAGCCTTGATGGCTATTGGAGCATGTTCTCTTGAAGATCCGCAGCCAAAGTTCTTATTGGCAACGATTATATCTCCCTCTTTAACATTCTTGATGAAATCCTTGTCTATATCCTCCATGCAGTGTGAGGCAAGTTCTGCATGATCTGTTGTATTCAAATATCTGGCAGGAATAATAACGTCTGTATCTACATTATCTCCAAACTTAAAAACTGTACCCTTTGCAGCCTTCATATCTATCACCTTTCCATGAAAAAACTTTATTATTGCCTTTTTCACAAATGCTTATTTTATAGTATCTTATAATCCTATGTCACATGGTCTTGAGATCTTACCTGTTACAGCACTTGCTGCAGCAACGGCAGGTGAAGCAAGATAAATCTCAGAATCGATAGCACCCATACGTCCAACAAAGTTTCTGTTAGTAGTAGATACACATCTCTCACCAGAAGCAAGAATTCCCATATAACCACCAAGACATGGACCACATGTAGGTGTAGATACAACAGCACCTGCTTCGATAAATGTCTTTAAGAGTCCTTCTTCCATAGCCTGCATATAAATAGCCTGTGTAGCAGGAATAATGATACATCTGATACCAGGTGCAACCTTCTGTCCTTTAAGAACTGCTGCTGCCTCTCTCATATCCTGAATACGTCCATTTGTACATGAACCAATTACTACCTGATCTATCTTGAGGTCTTCTACCTCTTCTACAACATGTGTATTTTCAGGCAGATGTGGGAATGATACTGTGCTCTTAAGAGTACTCAGATCAATTGTATACTCTTCATCATACTCAGCATCTTCATCAGGCTCAAAAATAGTATATTTTCTATTAGGAGCATGCTCCTTCATATATTCAATTGTAAGCTCATCAACTGGGAAAATACCGTTCTTACCACCAGCTTCGATAGCCATGTTGGCAATAGTAAATCTGTCATCCATAGAAAGGTTCTTGATGCCTTCTCCAACAAATTCCATTGACTTATAAAGTGCACCATCAACACCAATCATTCCTATAATGTGGAGGATCAGATCTTTACCACTAACCCACTTTGGCATCTTACCAACGATATTGAATTTGATTGCAGATGGAACCTTGAACCATGCTTTTCCTGTAGCCATACCAGCAGCCATATCTGTTGAACCAACACCTGTACTAAATGCTCCAAGAGCACCATATGTACATGTATGTGAATCAGCACCAATTATAAGGTCGCCAGCTACTGTAAGTCCTTTTTCTGGGAGTAATGCATGCTCGATACCCATCTGACCTACTTCAAAATAGTTTGTTATCTCATTACGTCTTGCGAATTCTCTTACGCATTTGCAGTTTTCAGCAGACTTAATATCCTTATTAGGAACAAAATGATCTGGAACTAGCGCGATTTTGTCCTTGTTGAAAACTCCGTCCTTTGTAAATTTAGTCATCTCTTTAATTGCTACTGGACTAGTAATATCATTACCCAAAACCAGGTCCAAATCGGCCTCAATAAGCTGACCCGGTACGACCTTGTCAAGTCCGGCATGCGCAGCCAGGATTTTCTGGCTCATAGTCATTTTGCTCATTCCAAATCTCCTTTAAACCTTTAGTGAATATTTATCAAGTTAACAATAGCAAATATAACATGAAAAAAAGCATAATTGAACATAACATTCTTATCTATTTTCTTGATTTATTTTATCATTTACGTTTTTTCAAAAAGATAACTTCAAAATTGTAGTGCTTACTCTCTGGCTCTTTTGTACTTCTTATATAACATAATATACAAAATAGCGATAAGTATTCCAAGAAGACTAAGAAGCAGTCCCCATACAAATCCTGTTGGCAGATAATCTACTCTTATCTGATGAACACCTGCTGGTACATCTATTGCCATAAGGCCATAATCAGCCTGAATAATTTCCACCTGTTCTCCGTCAACATAGGCTGTAAAACCGTCACAGTTAGGTACTGAGAAAAATACAAGGCTTTCTTTCTCAAGATTAGCTGTCTGTGCAGAGAATCCATATGTATCTGTTTCAAAAGAATTACATGCTGTCTTTGCTCTTGCTGCACACTCATTGGCAAATTCTGAATTACTAAGTGTTTGCGTAATTTCGTCTGCTGGAAGTTCATCCATAATATCAGCATCTTCATCAGATAAAATAATTGCTTTTACAAGAGTATCATCCGCTTCTGAAGCCTTTATTTTTTCATATACAGACTCTTTTATATAATAATCATATGTAAATCCCATAGGAATGAAATTAGAATTAACATATATATCAAAGCCATTCTGATTATCGTAATATATATATCCATCTATTCCATCGCCTTCTGCAAAAATACCATTTTTATTGATATTGGCATTTTCCATATAATATTTAACAGATAGAATAGCTCTAAGCCCTCTTCTGTCTGAAGGTATATTGGTCTCAACAGTACGTGTAATACCTGCTGTGCCTTCAAGGAAATTGAATATCTCAGAAGGTATAGTACTGAGGAAACAGTGAACAGAGCCTATGCCCCAAACCATATCATAGTTAGTAGATGTAGAATCAGTCTCATCCCTAAAGAATACGCTAGTATCAAGCTCAGGCTCAGTATCAAGCATCTGATTCTGCCACTCTGACTTACCATATTCGCTGATAAGCCCGCTACCATTTTCCAGCATTGTATGCGTTGCAAATACGCATGAAAAAATAGTTGCAAAGAAAATAAGGTGGAGCCTCATAATAGGTCTCTTAAGTGTAATATCAGGACCATTTGGCTGCTTTATTACTCTTATACATTTAGGAGCAAAATAAACCACCATGATCAGTATAAAGCTAAGAATTGCCGAATCTATTACATTGTTCCAGAATATTTTCTTGTTTTCTACAAGTGAAAGATATACTGTCTTGCCAGTCTCATCAACACTTGGAAGAACCGCTATTACTATCATAAGAAGGAACAGACCAACTGTCACAAGAGTACCTGTCTTAATGTATTCTGATCTTCCTCTCTCTACCATCTGAGCTGTCATAATTGCCATAAATAATATAGGCATATAGAACCATCTGGCATAATAACTGGAATTGAATAGTGAAAATGAAGCATTTAAAATAGGAATCACAGCTATTATCATGCATATAAATATAAGTGTCTTCTTCCAGTCTTTTTTATGTTTATACATCATAAAGTAAGCCACAACGCCTGCAATACCAAACATTGGAAGGTAAATAGCAAGTGATGAATTCTTGACAGTTGATGTATAGAATAAAGTTCCCTTTCCTATAATATCCGGAATCATTACCATAGACTTTAGTATATCCCAGATAATCTTGCCGCTTGGATATATAACTGTATCGTAGCCCAGAAGAACATTATCAAGTCGTGAGTTACCTGAAACTCCGCCTATAGCCTGTACCAGATAAAAAGCTCCTATAAAGAATCCAAGGATACCTCCAAGAAGTGCTCTAAAGAACATTCTTATAACTACTATTTTTCTATTGCCTTTTGTGTATCTGACAAAGAAATACAGAACAAGGAATATAACTTCTCCAAAGAAGAAATAATAGTTAATAACAGCCATAAGCGTAACACAAAGTGCAAATCTGATAAATCTGTATCCGCCTGGCTTATAGTGATAATTATCCTTATAATGATCAACATCCATAAGGTCATCGAATGTGATTAACAGAAGTGGGAAAAATGCTACAGCATCTGTAAAGTGGTTAAATACAATGTTGCAGGCATTGAAACCAGAGAAAGCATATAAAAGAGCACCGATTATAGCTGAAAGGTCTCTTTTAGTATATTTTCTGATATACATATAGCTGGTAACACTAGCAACAGCATATTTAAGCGCCATCAGAAATGGCATTATATATACAAGTGATTCCTCAGGGAATGGAATTGTAATCCAGAAAAATGGGCTCCCCCAGAGATAAAAGGCAAAATCACCTATCATGGAGCCACCAAGATCAACAGTCCAGTTCCAGAAAAATTCTCCGCTTCGAACTGCTCTGTGTGCCAGAATATAGAAAGGCACCTGCTGAACATTGTAATCACCATAATAGAAAAATGGCATACCTCTTTTTATAAAAAATGGAATAACTGCAAGAACATACATACAGAATGATAATAATAAAAGCCTAGGCAGAACCTTAGAAAGTGGCTGATTATCTCCGTAGTACTTAATATTTGTATCTGAAGTCTTACTACGTTTTTTCACAATATCTCCTCCAACAAGCTTGAGTAAGCTATTATGCCTTTTTTCAGGCACACTATTTCATGATAGCCCAATTTTTTGATACAAACAATAGTAATATATAAATAAGATTTTGAAAAAACTATGAATTTTTTAAACATGTTTTCAAATAATTTGCATTATCTTTTATATAAAAGACAATAAAAATCCCCGGAACCGCAGTATACTGCAGTCCCAGGGAAATTATCAATTTATACATTATCATGTAATAATTAGTTGTTGATGAGCTTGTCTGACTCATTGTTCCAGCTGTAAAGCTTTCTGATTTCAGCACCAACCTGCTCTGCTGGATGCTCAGCAGCAAGCTTTCTCATAGCCTGGAAGTGTACCTGTCCACCAGCTTCTGACATATCAAGTAAGAAGTCTTTTGCGAATGTACCATCCTGGATGTCAGAAAGAATCTTCTTCATAGCTTTCTTAGTATCTTCTGTAACGATCTTAGGACCTGTGATGTAATCACCATACTCAGCTGTGTTAGAGATTGAATATCTCATTCCTGCAAAACCTGACTGGTAGATAAGGTCTACGATCAGCTTCATTTCATGTACGCACTCGAAGTATGCGTTTCTTGGGTCATAACCAGCTTCGCAAAGTGTTTCGAAACCAGCCTGCATAAGAGCACAAACACCACCACACAGTACAGCCTGCTCACCGAAGAGGTCAGTCTCTGTCTCTGTTCTGAATGTTGTCTCAAGGATACCAGCACGTGATCCACCGATACCAGCACCATAAGCAAGTGCAAGATCAAGAGCCTTACCTGTAGCATCCTGATATACAGCTACAAGACAAGGTGTTCCCTTACCAGCCTGGTACTCAGATCTTACTGTGTGACCTGGAGCCTTAGGAGCGATCATTGTTACATCAACATCCTTAGGTGGGTTGATAAGACCGAAGTGGATATTGAAACCATGTGCGAACATAAGCATATCGCCAGCCTTAAGGTTTGGTTCGATATCTTCCTTGTACATCTTAGCCTGCTTCTCATCATTGATCAGAATCATGATGATATCTGCTTTCTTAGCAGCTTCTGCTGTTGTATATACTTCAAGACCCTGTGCCTCAGCCTTAGCCTTTGACTTTGATCCTTCATAAAGACCGATGATTACCTTGCATCCTGACTCTTTAAGGTTAAGAGCATGTGCATGACCCTGGCTACCATAACCGATGATAGCGATTGTCTTGCCCTCTAATAATGATAAATTACAATCTTCCTGATAAAAAATACGTGCATCCTGTGCCATTTTAAATATCCTCCATTAACTTTTATTATTTGCTTTTTATATGGGTAAAACTACATGCCTATAAATCGAAGCATTTTTTTACAAAAGATTCTGTGAATCTAATTTGTCATAAATTATTCATCAAGATAAATAACGTTCTCGATGCCTCTTCCAAGACCTGCAATACCTGTTCTTGCAAGTTCCAGAATTTCATAACCATCAAGGAGCTTAAGGAAAGCATCCACCTTGGACTGATTACCTGTAATCTCAATGATTACACTTTCAGGACTAACATCAATGATGTTGCCTCTGAAAATCTCTGCCACAGCGAGAATTGCCTGTCTCTGATCTGGATTTATTCTGACCTTAACAAGTGCAAGCTCTCTGTAAACTGACTCATCAGGCTTTAGCTCATGTATATCTCTGATATCAACAAGCTTAGATACCTGCTTTTCAATCTGATCAAGGATTTCGTCATCACCAGAAGTAACAATGGTAATTCGTGTAAATCTTGGATCAGCTGTAACACCTGCAGTAATACTTTCAATGTTATATCCTCTTCTTGAGAACAAACCTGAGATTCTACTCAGAACACCTGCAGTGTTATCTACTAATAACTGAAATACTTTTGTCTGCATACTCAATCCCTCGCAAATCTTAAATCCTTTACCACTTTAAAGTGCGAACTTGTGTTAACTTGATAAATTATATTTTTCACACTTTTTTGTCTCGAATTTAAATCAAATTATAGTCATATACCTCGAATATGTCAATAACTTTTTATTTAATAATTTAATGCTTTACTCTTTGAAAGTGTAACTTAATAAAATGTATGCTGTAGCCCTCATAAGAAAGCATGTTGCTTGCAACATGCTCGCGCCGAGCGCGGTTGCTGAAGGCAACATATTCCTATCGCGCGAGTGCGCATCCATAGCGGAGCGCTTTTTATGATATAGGAATTTCGGAGAAATTTCCTATATCATAAAGAAGGCTGTAGACATTTCGGTCTACAGCCTTAGAATTATTATATATTATTCCAATTTCATTAGTTTATTAGTTCAGCTTGAAGTTAGATACGATATCTGATAGATTACTAGCTGTTACCTGCTGTTTGGTTGCAAGATCAGCTACTGATTCAACTGCATCTGATACGCTATTAACAGAATCTGTTACATCCGCACTACTTGAAGCTGTTTCCTGAGTAGATTCAGCAATATTCTGTACTGCCTTGTTAACTTCGTTCATGCTGGCCTTGATAGAATCTGTCATTTCCTCAATCTTAGATGAAAGATTTGCAAACAGTTCTGCATCTTCGCCATACTGACGTCCAACTTCTATGAAGTTATCATAGTCAGGTGTAACTGTTTCTGTAAGGAATTCAAGAAGCTTATTAGATCCAGCAGACAGGTCACTAAATGCTTCCTGTACACTATCAATTGTTTCCTGAATCTGCATAACTGCTGAATCAGTTTCTGTAGCAAGCTTATTGATTTCCTGAGCAACAACTGCGAATCCCTTACCAGCATCTCCTGCTCTTGCAGCCTCAATACTTGCATTAAGTGAAAGGAGGTTAATCTGGCTTGCAATATCGGAAATAGAATTTGCAAGGTTTGCAATCTCATTAACAACTTCAGCCTTAGATGCTGCTGTCTCAAGTTCTTCACGTCTCTCTTCTGCAATCTGAATAGCACTGTCATGTGCAGCCTTACTCTTAGCTCCAATATCAGCAGCGCGCTGTTTAATATTAGCTACTTCTCTACCAGCTGTTTCTGTTTCTCTTGCAAGATCTTCTACAGATGTATTAACTTCCTGTACAGAAGCACTAACCTCTTCTGTCGCAGCACCTGTACTCATCATAGCATCATTGACAGATACCATATTACTCTGAATCTTGGAGAATTCAGCTGCAAGTTCTTCTGACATTGCACCAAGAGTACTTGCACTATCATTGATATTACCGGATTCATTACTAATATTGCCGATAATATTCTTGTTGCTCTTATACATATCATTAAGAGCTTTACTCATTGCACCTAGCTCATCTGATCGTTTAGTTTTCATCTCATTTACTGTAAAGTCACCAGCCGCAAGTTCATTGGCAAATCTATTAACTTCAGTAATTGTCTTGGCTATAGCTGTAGCTACAAAATAGATAATCACAATTACAAGCAGAACTGAAACAACACCAACGACATACATGAGTGACTTAATGTTATTAACAGCTTCTTCTACTTCACTTTGTAGCATAACTACAATCAGCTTCCAGTTAACATCTGGAACTGTACTGTAATATGCATTAAACTTCATTGAGCCATCTGCAAATTTTTCTACACCAGATTCATTAGAAATAAATGCCTGTGCTACATCTTTTATAGCTGTATCATCATTTAAAATATTTTCTCCGTTTTCATATTTTTCAGTTTCATTACAATAGATATATGTACCATTACTTGAAATCATCTGAGCCATTCCTGAATTTCCAATTTTGATAGAAGATACAAGTTCTGCAATTATATCAAGTGTAAGATCACAGGTAACGCAGCCAATATAATTGCCATCTGCATCAAATATTGGAGCTGAACAGGATGCCATAATAGTTCCACTAGATGGATCATAATATGGATCCGTAATTACAGCGTCTAATGATGTCATAGCCTTAGCATTTAGATAGTATTCCTGATTGAAGTAATTATATTCAGCATTAGAATATGACCAGTCTTCAACAATACTATCGCCATCTTCATACCAATATGGGCCAACATATTCTTCTTGAGCATAATTTTCATCACCAATATAAGCATAAGGTTCAAACCAGATACCTGCACCTGTTATAAGATCACTATTAAGAACCATGTCTCCAAAAACATCCTGAAAACCGTTTATAGGCATGGCTGAATATGTAGCAGATACAAACACTGACAGGTTCTCCGCAGTTGATCTTACTGATTCAAGATTAGCATCAATGTCGGTAACATTTTTTTCAATCTCTGCATTAACGTAATTGCTAGTCACACTATCAATTGCAGTTCCAGCTTTATTTGTACTAATAATCGTAACTGCAAGAAGCGCAATTACAACGATTGGAACGATCATTCCAATCATCTTCCACTTGATACCAAGCCCTTGTCTTCTAGCCTTTTCCTTTAAAACTTTCTCTTTTTCTTTCATTTCGTAGTGCCCCCTTCATAAGCATCTAATGAATTGGATTGTTTATCACAGTATATAAAATACTAGTTATATTATAAACGTTGTACCGTATTTATTGTGTCATATAACCATTAAATTGTAATAAACTTTCTATAAAAATAATTTTTGTGCTGCATCTATTATTATCAATATAATTTCTGTAATTCTTCAGCTTTTTCATCTGACAATTCAAAATGCTGATAATCCTTGACACTATTCCATGATCCGCCCCACTCGAAGCCATGTTCAATAAACAGTTCATAACACAGATCACCTTCTTCGATCTTGTAAGGATAATCTGATTCTCTATCAGCGTACTCAGCACCAGCAGAAGGTTCTACTATCATGTCTGCCCCAGTCCCCTTGACATAAGGATTGTACAGGGTATTGATATCAATAGCAATTCCAAGTCCATGCTTGGATATCTTATCAGAACCTGTCATGGTTCTATAATTAAAACATGATGAATTATTATCTGTCATCGACGCTTCATCGTCTGCATCATATTCATCAATTAATCGTATTTTTTCAATCGGATAACTTTGGTCATACAGCTCTCTAAATATAGAGACAAGATCATCTGCTATTATCTTGTGACATATAAGTTCGCCTTCAAGTGTCTCTCCTTCAAGATTCTTGTGCAATACATGCACATATCTAAGATCCTGTCTTGGCACAACACAGTCTTCTTTATATGACTTGCCCTGCATCTTAACAAAAATGTCATCTGGAATTTCAACTGCGTAGAATGATGATTCTGTTGTTTCTGAAGATTCTGATGCTTCTGTTGATTGTGATAATTCTGATGGTTCTGACGCTTCTGTTGTTGATAATGCGGAAATTGAAGTATAATCTGTCGATACACTTTTACCACACCCTAGAACAATAAGTGCTATAAATGTATAGATTATAAGTCCTTTTAATGCTTTGTTCTTCATAATGCTCCTCATAATATTATTCTATATATTTGTCATCTATATAAGGTTTATACGTTACTTATACATTCTGCCAGTTCTTACACTTCATGAACAATCCTTATATTATAAAATGTTTCAGCACTTCTGCGTTCCTAAGATACCTATACTTCATGAAGTTTTCCTATATCCTTATACTTTTCAGCATTTACATCTTCAAGAACATCTGTAATTCATGAAATTTTCTCATATAGTAAAATGTTTCAGCACTTCTGCGTTCCTAAGACACCTATACTTCATGAAGTTTTCCTACATCCTTATACTTTTCAGCACTTTAACGCCAAATACCATAATAACCCCCAATACCACAATTAACCCCCAATACTAAAATTAGCCATCCCACCAGAACTAAAAAGTCCTGATGAGACGACCTAAAACATCTCTTATAAATACAATATAAACGAGTACCACTGACAATCTCAAATAATACACCTACTACAAAATGAGCCAAGAACCACGTTTCCAAATAGATCACCTACTACAAAACGAGCCACGACACCCGTCCCCAAATAGATCACCTACCACGAAACGAGCCACACCCCATTCCAAATAGATCATTAGATAACATCATTTCTCTTGATGTAGCCTGGCATGTCACTTGTCGATTTTAGCTCTTTGACATTCTTAATCTTAGCCCACTTATCCACAACTTGATTCTCAAGTATAATATCCTTTTCAATTACGCAATGTCCCATGATGATAGAATTCTTGACTACTGCACCTTTCTTGATAGTAACGCCACGTCCTACGATAGAATTTTCTACCTGGCCTTCAATGATGCAGCCATTTGCTACCATTGAATTTTTTACCTTAGAACAGCATGCATATCTAACAGGACAGGAATCTGTTGTTCTTGTATAGATTGGCCATTCATCTGTGAACAGTTCTGAAGCTATATTATAATCAAGCAGTTCCATATTGGCATCATAGAAACTCTTAAAATCAGTTACAGCTGCAAAATAACCCTTATGAGCAATACCTCTGATATCAAGCTCTTCGTTTTCCATGTTAATTACGTCAACAAGACGGAAGATAGATGATACCTTATTGGCAGTTCTGATAAGGTCTACAAACAGGTCTTTTTTCATTACATAAGTTTCCATGAAAATATTCTTATCTGAAGCATTACATTCATTGTTCTCAATAGATGTAACACCCTTCTGCCTGTTAAGATTGACTGTAAAGCAGTTTCTGAAAGATTCCTTGGCATTACTAACTCTGTGATACAAAAGAGTTATATCTGCACCCGAATCAATATGATCCTGTAATAATTTGCCAAAATCCTGCTTAAAAATCATATTGGCAGGAGTAATTACAACATATGGCTGATGCATACGCTCTATAATGTGGAGGTTCTCTGTATATGCGAGAATATCTGTATTATAGATTGTATTAACAGTACTGTCCTGGTTGAACAGGAGCTGGAGTTTACCACGTTTAGAGTTGATATTATATGTACGGCCTGATCCAAGGTGCTCTGCAAGAGATCTTGGGTTCTGGCTGGCATATACATGAATTCTCTCAATATTACTGTTACTGAAGTTAGAAACAGGGAAGTCAATCATTCTGTATCTTCCAAGGAAAGAGAATGCGCTAACTGGTCTGTAATCCTGAAGTCCCTGAACCTGCACATGAGTTCCAGCAGGAGCTATAATTCCAAATACGTTTGCCATATTATTTATCCCCCTTCTTTACATCTTTTGATACCAGGAGAATATTCTCACTGTCTGCGCTACCAACAACTGCGCCATCTGCAATCTTGACATTAGGACATATAAGGGCTCTTGTAACCTTAGCACCCTTTCCTACAACTGCACCGTTCATCAGAACTGTATCATTTACTTTGGCCTTTTCGTGAACTTCTGTTCCTGTGAACAGTACAGAATTCTTGACCTCACCTTCAATTCTGCATCCCTGAGTAATATATGCGTTTACAACATCAGCATTAGGTCCAATATACTGAGGCATTTCTGTTGCATCATCAGTATAGATTTTCCAGGAATCATCAGACAGATCCAGATCATTATTATCATCAAGCAGATCCATATTTGCTTCCCAGAGAGAATCAATAGTTCCTACATCTTTCCAATAACCTTTGAACTTGTATGCAAAAAGAGTCTTGCCATCTGCGAGCATAGAAGGAATAATATCCTTACCAAAATCATGGCTTGAAGTCTTACTCTTCATATCAGCTACAAGCATCTTTCTAAGTGCCTTCCAGTTGAAGATATAGATACCCATAGAAGCAAGATTGCTCTT
The DNA here is from genome assembly GCA_946404845.1 of uncultured Butyrivibrio sp. Lineage (GTDB taxonomy): Bacteria > Bacillota > Clostridia > Lachnospirales > Lachnospiraceae > Butyrivibrio. The sequence goes on from CAMJFD010000037.1 coordinate 12,510, forward strand.
TGGATGTTCTGGTTTTTCTTCAAACTCATAGATTCTACCATCTTCATAGGTATTCATAATGCCAAATCTGCTAGCTTCCTTTTTTGGCACACCAATAACTGCAATAGTTGCATCAGCCTTATTCTCCTGATGGAACTGCAGCATCTTGTAATAATTCATTTTATAAATGTGATCTCCAGATAGAATTAACAAATATTCTGGATCATAAGAATCGATGAAGTCGATATTCTGTGATATAGCATCTGCAGTACCTCTATAGACATCAAGGCCTGTATCTGCTTTTTCTCTAGGTGGCAGAACGAATACACCACTATCCTTACTATCAAGTCCCCAAATTCTGCCTGCAGAAGCATAACTGTTGAGTAGAACTGATTCATACTGAGTCAGAACACCTACTACGTCAATACCGCTGTTTGCGCAGTTACTAAGTGGGAAATCAATAATTTTGTACTTACCGCCAAAGCTTACTGCTGGTTTTGCAACCTTATTTGTCAGATCTTTAAGTCTGCTGCCTCGGCCGCCGGCAAGAACCATTGCCAACATACTGTTTTGTTTCATACGCACATAACCCCTTTCCTTATGTTCAACCATATGCCCCTATTTCAATTCGATTAAGCCCATACAAATTGATTTCTTTTTGTACAATGGATGAAATTATATTTAATTTATTTATCATTAACCAGATCGCCAAAGACCTGCTGTGATAACGCATTTAAGTATTCAAGTGAAAAATCCGAATCCTGACTTACGATCTCGTTCTGACCTGCAAGTTCCTGCGTATAGTCATCAAGCTTATAAACTGTCACCCCATTAGTTCCACTTGTAACATGACTTACAATAAGATCAACACCGTAGTTCTTAATATAAACGTCTTCATCTGATATTACAGAACCTCCAGTAGTTACCTCAGCGCCAACTGCATTTCCAGAAATATCCAGATTAACATCTGCAATTGCACCCAGCATCCTGTCAGAGACACCATCACCAGTACCTGAAGTCCAGTTCACATAATTACCAAGTGAGTAATACACCAGCATCTTATGCACATTACCCTCTTTATGAATAATTTCAACTGGCTCTACAACATGAGGATGAGTTCCTATGACAAGATCTACTCCTTCTTCGTAGAATATATCAGTCCACTTCTTTTGCTGGTCAGAGATTCCAAGATTGTATTCTGTCCCCCAGTGAGGGCATACAATTGTAAAGTCTCCTTCTGCCTCTGCTCTCTGAATGTCACTTCTGACCTTATCTTCATCTAATAAATTAACTGCATATGGCATGTCAGATGGAAGCTCTATTCCATTGGTACCATATGTATAATTTAGAACCGCAATTTTTTTATTCCCTTTTTGGAAAAAATATATAGAATCCTGTTGCTTACTGGAATCATTAATTCCAAGATATGTAATATCAGGATAATTGGTCTCCCAGAAATTTATACAATTAAGTATTCCGTTTTTACCCTTATCAAGTGCATGATTGGTAGCATGCAGTATGACGTCAAATCCGGAATCCACAAGTGCATCTCCTATTTCATAAGGTGCATTAAATGCGGGATAACCTGATACTCCAAGGTCCTCACCGCCTATTATGACTTCCTGATTAACAAGAGCCAGATCCGCTCCCGATATAATATCTCTCGTGTTGACAAAAATAGAATCGAAGTTAATACTACCATCGCTTTGAACAGCAGCCTCTTCTACTGGTGTATGTAACAGAATGTCACCAGTCATAATGATATTGACAGTATTCTGCGGCTGATCAACTACCTGCTCCAGCGCTTCATCAGAAACTGATGTGACCGACAATAATATTGAACTTGCTATCCCCACTAACTCTGAAATCATAAAAATTTAAATATCCTAACTAAAAATTTTAGAACAAAGAGTGCTTTTTTGATAGGAAATATGCAGAGCAAATTCCTATCAAAAAAACAAAAAGCAGCAATCCATATAGAACTGCTGCATTTATTTAAATATCAAAGAACAAAAACCTCTTCCATGTATAAATTATACACCATCAGAGGCTTTTGTACTATAAAATTATTCTTCAACATCACTATTTTCAGTCTTTTCACTTATTATGAATCTAGGTCTGTGCTTAGTTTCAAGATAAATCTTACCAACGTATTCTCCGATTACACCAAGAGAAATCATCTGAATACCGCCAATTAACAGTACTATGATAACATTACTGGACCATCCCTGTACCACATTTCCAGAACCAAATGAAATGAGAACATAGATTATCAGAATGATACTCAGAAGTGACATAAATATCCCCATTCCAGTTATAATTCTAATTGGCTTAATAGAAAGACTCGTAATACCATCAACTGCAAGAGCCAGCATCTTGTGAAGCGGATAATGACTCTCACCCTTCATACGCTCATGTCTCTCGTAATAAACACATGTACTCTTAAAACCAACAAGTGGGAACATTCCCCTAAGATATATATTAACTTCTTCAAACTTTGCAAACTCATTTAATACCTTAGATGAAGCAAGTCTGTAATCAGCATGATTATAAACAACTTCAGCACCCATCTTATTCAGTAACTTGTAATAGCCCTGTGCTGTAGAACGCTTAAATGCTGTATCAGAATCACGGTTATTTCTAACACCATATACAATCTCTGCTCCATCAAGATATGCATCCACCATTTCATCCATGGCATTGATATCATCCTGTCCATCGCAGTCTATGGATATTGTAATATCACATTTATCCTTAGCATCCATAAGACCAGCGAGAAGAGCATTCTGATGGCCTCTGTTTCTGCTAAGACAAATTCCTGTATAAGCTGCATTCTGCTTGGACAAATCTTTGATAATTTTCCATGTATTATCCTTACTGCCATCATTTACGAACATTATCTTACTATCTTCTGCAATCTTGCCTGCATCTATCAGACCTTCTATTTTCTCCAGAAACAAAGGCGCAGTAACAGGAAGAACCTGCTCTTCGTTGTAACAAGGAATTACTATTATTAGCTTTGGTTTCTTAGACATATATATTTCCTCTACAAAAAAATCTTATTTATACCTGACATAATAATCTGAATGAATTATTATGCCAAACAAAACTAATTATACATCATTTTAATTCATTTTCCATATAGAATTAGGGCTTACAATAAACAGATAGCAAAAAAGGAGATTATACATCACATGTGATAATCTCCTTTCTTTGAGGGATAAATAAATACATTAACAGGGGCAAAAACCCTGGGAATGAAGCCAATTTAATTATTATGATTTCATTTTACTTTTATCTTGCAGGTAGCTGTAAATTTACCATCTTTTGTAGTAACTGTAATAGTTGCAGTTCCTTTCTTTTTGGCTGTTACCTTACCTGTAGAATCAACTGTTGCAACCTTTTTGTTGCTGCTCTTAAATGTAACATCTTTGATAGTTGCATTAGTAGGCTTAACTGTAGCTTTTAACTGATATGTTTTGCCAACCTTTAATGTCTTAGACTTCTTATTCAGCTTAACTTTAGTTACAGCAACAGCCTTCTTAACAGTGACAGTACATTTTGCTGTATAGCTGCCATCCTTAGTTGCAACTGTTATAGTTGCTTTACCAATTTTCTTAGCTTTTACAAGACCGTTTTTAGATACAGTCGCAACCTTTTTATTAGAAGATGTCCAGATAAGATCTGTGTTAGTAGCATTACTTGGAGCAATTGTAGCTGTGAGCTGGTATGTACCGCCCTTTCCTACAGATACCTTTTTCTTATTAAGCTTAACTCCTGTCACAGCAACTGTTGCATCACTACTATCATTTGAATCTGTAGTCTCAACTGTTTCATTTGTATTATCAGAAACGCTTGAGCCTGTAGCTGAATTATCTGCATCTGAATTGTCTGTATTTGAGCTGTCTGCACTAGATGCATCATCTGAAGTATCAGCACTTGTACTATCTGTAGCATCATCAGATGTTTCTATATCACCTGACTTATACAGATATGCATCATCATATGATCCCCATGCACCAGCTATTGCACTTGTATATATTGTAAGTTTGATGTCAGTATCATCTTCTGTAACTTTGATATTCTCAATGAGGAGCTTACTCCATACCTGCCATGTTGATACACTTCCTGTAGCTTCGTAAGTATCATCACCAACTTCGGCAATAAGTTTAAATACACATGTATCGTCAGCACTTCCACCCTGAAGGTTTACAGAAGCGTTATATATTCCCTTATCTACATTAACTGTCTGAGTAGCTGTAAATTCAAAAGCACTATCATACCAGAAATGCAGACAGTTAGATCCACTTAATACATTACTCGAGTCAGATTTAATAGCTCCGCCAGTACCTTCTACTGTCCATGATCCATCATTATCTTCAAATCCAGAATCTGATAAAAGATTCTCTGGCTCAACTGTAACTGTTATCTGTAATTCAACGCTGTCTCCGTTTGATGCTGTAACTGTGCCACTTACGCTATAATCACCTACCACAGATGTATCAACCGCATTTACATCATCTTCATTCCATGTAACGTTAATATTTTCACTTGTACCATTGTTATAATAAACTGTTGCTGTATCTGGAAGAGATAATGTTTCACCAGCCTTAACTGTAACATCATCTGCTGATGCCTTTAATACAGATAGAGGAGCTGTAGCGCCTGTACTTACATAACTATAGATATTAACCATATCTGATGGAGTACCATCAAAGTTAAACCATGCCATATTATCTACGGCACTTCCGCCATAATATACTCCAGCATCATCAGCATCATATTCACGTGCATATGATGAAGCCCATCCAGAACCGTTCTTCTCCCACAGTACTTTATTCTCAGAGAGCACCTCCTCTGCATCATCAGCATCTGCATCATATACCTGAACAGGAATCCATGCCGGTTCCCAATAGAATACGCCTATACCATTATCACCAGTATTAACAACTGCATTTATAACTGCAGACATCTCATCTGCCTGTCCCTGTCTTGAAATATCATAAGTATATGTCTGACCAGTTGCTCCATCATGAATTGTATTCTCATGGCCATCACCATCTTCCATTGTATAAGCATACTGAGTCTCAACAACCATTACCTTTTTATCATAAGTATCAGCTATATTCTTGAGCTCAGATGTAAGATAATCTGTGCCGCCATGCCATATAGGATAATATGATGAGGCAAAAACATCATAGTCAACTCCATAATCATCAAGATATTTAGCATATGTAGAATATCTGCCCTTTTCTACATTGGCATAATGAATGGCAACGAGAATTGAATCATCTACCTCTTTTACAGCCTTAGATCCGCTTGCAAAAATCTTGCACATATTTTCGGTTCCTGTTACGCCGCAAATTCCATTATTGGTCTCATTACCAATCTGAACCATTCCTACATCTACGCCGGCAGCTATAAGCTTCTGAACTGCATCCTTAGTATATTTATATACTGCGTCAGCTTTTTGATCAGGTGTATAATTGCTCCAATCCTTTGGTGCCTGCTGTTTACCTGGATCTGCCCAGAAATCTGAATAGTGGAAATCAATTAATACTTTCATTCCAGCATTGGTTGCAAGTTTGCCAAGTTCTATAGCTGCATCTAAGTCGTTATTGCCGCCGCCATAACCATTTCCGGCAGAGTCATAAGGATCATTCCATACTCTGATTCTTGCATAGTTAGATCCGCCACTTGCAAGTAAGTCAAAAAATCCCGCATCATCCAGTTCGTTTCCATCAAAGTCATAGAACTTAACTCCGCTATTACGTTCTGACAGATATGAAGAAATATCAACGCCCAGTATAAAATCACTGTCTACGCCATCAATCTTAGAAACATTTATAGAAGACTCCACATAAGTATCTTTATCATCACTAGAATTATCTGTAGTGCCATCTGAAACTGTCTGAAGAACTATATTATCAAAATCGCCCCAATACCCAGCTGCAATATCTCCGTTAATTGTAATAGTAATTTCTGAAGTCTCATCTATTGTAAAACTATCTGTTGTACAAGTAGCCCATGAATCCCATCCTGTATTATATGTGTCCATAGCTTCTGTTAGAACTGTATCGTCGCCGCTTGTAACCTCAATAGCTATATCTCTTTTAAAAGATTCTGATTCTTTATCACCTTCCTGATCATAAGATATTCTGTAAGTACCAGCTGGCAGTTCAGATATTGTCTGATACATGCTGATACTTGCTGTATCTCCATTGCTCCAATAATTTAACATTGTTGTTGTATTATTAGTAGCGTATGAATCAGTTTTGGTAATAATACCATAATCACTAGAATCTGATTCAATAGTTGCATTCCAGTCACTTATAGCAGTATCACTATCTTCGAAATCTCCATTTGTAATATATTCTGTATCTGCCCATGTAACATTATCATTTGTATTAGAACTATCTGTATCTGATTCATCACTTACATTGTCTGTACTTGAATCATCATCTGCATTCAGAACTGTATCCTCAATGCTGTCTGCGTCATCTTCATTTGATGAATCAGAACTACTATTATCAGAACCGCTTTCTGCATCATCAGAACTCTCTGTATTTGATGCATCTTCTGTTTTTTCTGTAGTATCACCCGTTGTATCATCACTAGTATCAACTGCAGCTCCTGTTGAAGCAGAACTCTCTGCATCACTTTCATCAGTCTCTGTTTCAGTCACTTCTTCCCCAAGTGTAACCACTTCTTGAACTTCTGTCACTTCCTCTGCTGCAACAGAGGATACAGATACACTGCTCATCAGCAATGTTGCCGACATAATCCCGCTTAGAACTTTTCCAAATACTCTCTTCCCAATCATGTAAACCCCTTCCTTCCTTTTTATACATGAAAATGTACATAATTGCGCAACATGTTGCGCAATATTTTGTACATATACATCTTATCAAAGTCAGAGCCTATGAGTAAATGGAACAAAGTCCCAATTTTTATTTCTAAAATTTGTAAAAATAGAACATAAAATTGCGCAATTTCTGCGCAACAGGAAACTTATAAAGCAAAGAATGTCGCTAGCGACATTCTCGCGCCGAGCGCGGCTGCATTTTTGCAGCATTTACACTTCGCGCGAGTGCGCATCCTGCACGGAGTGCTTTTTTTAATAGGAAACTTGCAGAGCAATTTCCTATTAAATCGAGTAGGCTGACTCCTACTACTACAATAAGTTTATGGTAAGTATACTTAAC
>CAMJFD010000038.1 GCA_946404845.1 uncultured Butyrivibrio sp.
CAGAATGTAATGTTCCATTCTTATGAAAAGTAGGGAAGGAAATATTTACAGGGATCAAACTACAGAAAAGCCTTTACCATATGACTATTGCATATGGTGAAGGCTTTTTGCGTGCATATGAGCATGTATAAGTTGATGATTTTTATTACACCTGTTCTATACGTTATAGAACATTTATAAAATGTTTATACTTTCTTTATTGATATAGTTGTTCTATTTGTGCTATAACATAATCAGCAGGAGGAAATAAAAAAGAAAACCTCTTGCTAGAGTACAATAGTTTAAATTTAAATTACAACGGCGATAGATCGCCAGAAAGTGTGAATATTATGTTGATGCCTATGATTTGGAGAAACAATGATGTATGTAACTACAGAGACCCATTTGAAGAGATGGACAGAATGTTCGAAGACTTCTGGGGCGATGGAACAAGCCTTCAGACTTCTGCAGGAATGAAGACAGATGTACAGGATCTTGGTGATCATTATCAGCTGGATGCAGAACTTCCAGGATTCAACAAGGAAGACATAAATGTAGATCTTAAGGACGATGTTCTTACAATTTCAGCCAGTCACAATGATAGCAAGGATGAAAAAGATGATAACGGTAAGTATCTGAGAAGAGAACGCAGAACATCATCTTATCAGAGATCATTTAGTGTTAATGGTTTAAAACCAGAAGATATTGAAGCTAAATATGAAAACGGCGTTCTGACTATCAATCTTCCTAAGAAAGAGTTGAAAAAAGAGGAAGAAGCAAAGAAAATTGAAATTAAATAATAAATGACTTTGTGGCGGAAAGGTTGGTAAGTATAGACTTGCCAACCTTTTTCTTCGAAAATAAGAAGAAAGGAGGGGAGCCATGGGTGCTAGAAGAGATTACTATGAAATCCTTGGAGTTAGTAAGAATGCAACAGATGCGGAAATAAAGAAGGCATACAGAAAACTTGCAAAAAAGTATCATCCAGATACTAATGCAGGCAATAAGGAAGCAGCTGACAAATTCAAAGAAGCCTCAGAAGCATATGCAGTGCTTAGTGACTCTGAAAAAAGAAAAGAATACGATAACTTTGGATTTGATGCATCCGATGGCTTTGCTCATAGAGAATATACAGATAATCCCTTTGGACATGGCTACACCAGAACATTTCATTTCAATAGTTCGGATGGCTATAATGGAAGTTTTGGAAAAAGTTTTGAATTTGAGGGCGGAGGCATAGATGATATTTTGAAATCTCTGTTTGGGAGTGGATTTGCCAGCCATCATATGGATTTTGATGGATTTAGTTCTGCTGACAACTCAAATTACAGACAGTACCAGAGTCCGGAGGCTGAGGCTGAAATAGAGATAAGTCTGAGGGATGCAGTTCTAGGCTGTAATAAACGTATAACTCTCTCTGACGGATCTGGTAAGCAGCAGACACTTGATGTTAAGATCCCTGCAGGTATAGATACAGGTAAAAAAATAAGATTAAAAGGCAAGGCAGACTTATCTGGTAGTAAAAACTGTGGTGATTTGTTTCTGAAAGTAGTAGTCAGGAACGAAGATAAATATATAAGAAAAGGAAATGATATCTATACGACTGCAAGAATACCATATAACACTATAGAAAATGGTGGAGAGGCTATCCTGCCTACTTTATACGGACAGGTGTCCTGTAAGATACGTAAGGGCACAAGGCCTGGATCTAAGATAAGGCTCCGGGGAAAAGGTGTGCCTGATATGAAAAATCCATCTTTTAAGGGAGATGAGTATGTTACTCTTGAAGCGTTATAACTAAATAAATTTGAATATTAAAACCTCTTATATCATTAGCTTGGATATGAGAGGTTTTAATATTTAAATAAAAGATTTATAAAAACTTAGTGGAATTGCCCCTTTTAAAGTGATATGATACTTAAGTTAAAAAGGAAAATTTATGTTTGAAAGAGGATAAGTAAATGGCCAAAGCAGGTTTTGATAATGACAAGTATTTGAGCATGCAGTCTGAAAAAATCAGAGAGAGAATCGGCAAGTTCGGTGGTAAGCTGTATATGGAGTTTGGTGGTAAATTATTTGATGATTACCATGCATCTCGTGTACTTCCAGGTTTTCAGCCTGATTCTAAAATCAGAATGCTGACACAGCTCAAGGATGACGCAGAAATCGTTGTAGTAATTAATGCAGGAGATATAGAGAAGAATAAGGTAAGAGGAGATCTCGGAATTACTTATGATATGGATGTTCTGAGACTTATCGATGCTTTTAGAGGATATGGACTCTATGTTGGAAGCGTAGTACTGACAAGATTTGAAGGTCAGGAAAGTGCCATTCAGTATCAAAACAAACTGGAAGCACTTGGAATAAAAGTATACAGACATTACTCAATTCCAGGTTATCCTTCTAATATTCCTCTTATTATTAGTGATGAGGGATATGGTAAAAATGATTATATAGAAACAACACATTCTCTTGTTGTTGTAACAGCTCCTGGTCCAGGTAGCGGAAAGATGGCGGTATGCCTGTCTCAGTTATACAATGAGAACAAGAGAGGTGTTAAGGCAGGTTATGCCAAGTTTGAGACATTCCCTATTTGGAATATTCCACTTCAGCATCCTGTAAACCTTGCTTATGAAGCAGCAACTGTAGATCTTGATGATGTAAATATGATTGACCCATATCATCTTGAAGCATATGGAGAAACTACTGTTAACTATAACAGAGACGTTGCTGTATTCCCTGTTCTTAATACTATGTTCAAGGAAATTTATGGTAACTCACCTTATAATTCACCTACAGATATGGGTGTTAATATGGCAGGTAACTGTATATTTGATGATGAGGCAGTAAAGGCAGCTGCCAGACAGGAAATCATCAGAAGATATTATAAAGAAAAGTGTGAGATCAGAAAGGGTAACAGTTCTCAGGAAGCTATAGATAAGCTTGAGCTTCTTATGAATAAAGCAGAAACAGGCATAAGCGACAGACCTGTTATCGCAGCTGCAAGCCTTAAAGCAGAAGTTACAGGCCTTCCTGCAGCAGCTCTTGAGCTTCCAGATGGAAGAGTAGTAACAGGTAAGACATCTGCTCTTATGGGAGCTTCTTCTGCTATGATTCTGAACGCCCTTAAGACACTTGCTGATGTTGATGATGAGGTCAAGCTCATTCCGCCATCAATAATTGAGCCTATTCAGGATCTTAAGGTTAATCATTTTGGCGGACACAATCCACATCTGCATGTTGATGAGACACTTATTGCTCTTACTATTGTTGCAGCTCAGGATGAGACAGCTAAAAAGGTATTGGACCAGCTTGATAAATTAAGAGGATGCGAAGCTCATTCATCAGTAATCTTAAGTGCTGAAGATGAGGCAACATTCCATAGTCTTGGAATCAATCTGACATGTGAACCTTCATATCAGACCAAGAAGTTATTCCATGGCTGATAAAATTTTTATAAACGTGTAGTTTAGTACAAACGGTATGATATAATAATTATTGATATACGAAAAATAGCATTTTTATAACAGCAATGCTGTGGAAAGAGGGCGCGTATATGAATCGAAAGTTATATGATGCCGTTTTTGGCTGTGGTGAACAGAAGATTGATCCTTTTGAAAACACCAATGTTGATTTTGACAGAATGATAGACGACATGAGGACTGTCGGATACGAAATCACATCTCTTAATATTGCTGAGTATGTTGTTATTCAGGAATTAGATGAAATAAATAGAGAGAAACATCGTATTGTTGAATCTGTTCAGGACAGGGATGACAGAGAGGATTATTGCAGAGAGAATTATGGAAGTTCTTTTAAGGATATAATGGCTCTCGATCCAAAGACAGATTTTGAATGGGATTTAAAATCTGGAAAAGTTATATTATATCTTTCACCTACAGTAGATTATAAATCAGGTGTATATAATGCAGTGTTCAGATATGCTCTTGAGGATTTTTCCAGCAAGACAGGATTTGAATATAGATTATAAGGATTATTATGCTTGAAACAAAAAGACTTATTTTGAGACACTGGGAAGATGCAGATGCATCTTCCCTATATTTATATGCGCGGGATCCTCAAGTGGCACTTCCTGCTGGTTATAAGCCTCATGACAGTGTTGACTACAGTAGAGCCTATATCAGGACTGTATATAACAAGGATGAGGTTTATGCTATTATGCTCAAAAATAGTGAAGGGGCTCCTATAGGACCTATAGGCAATATAGGACTTGTTATAGGTACAGATCTTGAAAGGGGAAGGCTGTTTGACGAGGGAGAAATGGGATTCTGGCTCGGAGCACCTTTCTGGGGAAGAGGTTTAATGACTGAAGCCGTGAAAGAACTTACACGGCATGGGTTGTATGACCTTGGACTCAATAAAATATGGTGTTCATACTATGAAGGGAACTATAGGTCACGTATATTGCAGAAAAAATGCGGCTTCAAGTATGATCATACTGTCAACAACTCTAAAGTTATAATGCTAGACCAAATAAGGGTTGAGCATTTCAACTATATCGATAAAACAATCATACAATAACTGAATAAAATTCTTAAGAATAATTTAATACTCGGTATACAGTATTACATTGAATGTAATATTATGCTATAATAATTGCATAAATGACGCGATGGTTCATCTGCTCGTATGAACCATCTTTTTTAGCCCTTCTTGCGATGGAAGCACTTACAAATAGTTTTATTTATGGGCTTTGGAATATGAAGAATATTACAAAGTCAGAGCCAGTCGGTGGCTCGAAGGAGGTTGATGGGAGAAGGCTCTTTATTAGCCATTTTCCGGAGATTTGTGCCGGAGTGTCGCAAATCGGCAATTCTTGATATAAATCGCGAGGCGATTTATTCTGATATTGTTTTGGTACGCTTCAGAATGGAGAAGTAAAATGTTAAATAAAGGAGATTATGTCGTTTACGGTAGTCATGGTTTGTGTACAGTTACTGATATACTTGTACCGCCTTTTCTTGAGAGGGGAAAAGAGAAATTATATTACATGATGGCATCTGTTACAGACAAGAATGGTGTTCTGTACGTTCCAGTTGAAGGAGCTGAGGACAAGATGCGAGACGTGATTGATGCAGAAGATGCTAAAGGGCTGATTGAAGAAATTGACGAGCTGGAAGAGATGGATATCCCATTTGGAAAAAAAGCAGAAGCTTCTATAGTAGATGTAGTTAAGAGAAACTGCTGCGATGAGATGATGAGTCTGGTTAAGACACTTCACAAAATTAAAGCTATTAGAGCTGCAGAAGGCAAGAAATTTGCAGCAATGGATGAAAAGTATCTCCATATTTCAGAAAAACTGTTATATACAGAGATGGCTTTTTCACTGGAATCTGATTATGAGACAGTTGCACAGATGGTAATGCATGAACTTGAGCAGTTACCACTTACTACTGCATAAGATAGTTGAAAGATATGGGCATCAGAAATAATATGTTTCTGGTGCTCTTTTTATGTTATTATGTAATGCGAAAAGTTTAATGATTTGAATTGGTGGTTGATATGACAAAGAAACTATATGATTTGAATGCATATGATAAAGAGTTTGATGCCAAAGTTATTAAGTGTGAAAAGGTTGAAGACGGAAGATTTAATGTGGAACTCGACGAGACACTTTTTTTTCCGGAAGAGGGTGGACAGACACCTGATAAGGGGATATTAAATGGTGTAAATGTTCTCGATGTTCAAATTAATGGAGATGTTATAACACATACTGTTGATGGTGAACTAAAAGAAGGCCTTGAAGTTCATGGAGTAATAGACTGGAAGCATAGATTTAATAACATGCAGCAGCATTCCGGAGAACATATTTTTTCTGGAATTGTTAATAGCAGATATGGATATGACAATGTAGGATTTCATCTAAGTGATTCAGTTGTAACTATGGATTATAATGGAAGTCTTACTATGGAGCAGCTGCTCGATATCGAGAGAGATGTTAATAAAGCGATATTTGAAAATGTTGACATTCTGGTATCATATCCAAATGATGCAGAATTAAAGTCCATAGATTATAGAAGCAAAAAAGAGATTGATGGTCAGGTAAGAATAGTTACAATACCAGGTTATGATATATGTGCCTGCTGTGCACCTCATGTAAAAAAGACTGGTGAAATCGGTCTTTTGAAAGTTGTTGGGATGCAGAATTATAAAGGCGGCGTAAGAGTAAGTATTCTTTGCGGATACAGAGCTCTTGAGCTATGGGACTATGAGCATATGGAATTTGGTAATATAGCTGCATATATGTCCACATCAACTGATAAAGTTATGGAGAATATTAAAAAACTCCAGAGCGAGATGTCCGATGTAAAGGAAAAACTTACAAAAGCTAATGAACAGCTCATTGAATATAAAATACAGGAAATTCCTGCAAGTGATGAAAATGTAGTCATGTTTGAAGATATGGCAGATTCAAACGTTATGAGAAAGACTGTAAACCTTCTGATGGAACAGCATAAAGGCTACAATGCCTTTTTTGCCGGAGATGATCAGACGGGATACAGATATATAATTGGAAGTAAAGAAAATGACTGTAAAGAATTTCTGAAAAAGCTGTCAGAGATTATCAGTATTAAGGGTGGCGGTTCAGGTGCCATGGTACAGGGATCGTTATCTGGTATTTCCAGAGAAGAAATTACTAATGCTATGAATAAGGCCTGGAACTGATACTATACTAGCATTAGGTGAGAGGATGCAATGAAGAGTTTTGATTACTTTAAAAAGGGAATGAAGGATGCAATTCCTATCTGCCTTGGATATATGGCAGTTTCTTTTGCATTTGGTATTCAGGCTTCAGAAGCTGGCTTAAGCGTACTGCAGGCAACATGTATGTCACTTATGAATGTTACAAGTGCTGGTCAGTTTTCTTCACTTGAACTTATTATGAATCAGGCAACATTTGCTGAGATGGCTTTACTTCAGTTTATAATCAACTTAAGATATATGCTTATGTCTGCGGCTCTGTCACAGAAACTGAGTACAAAGACTGGAACACTTCACAGAATGGGCATAGCATACGGCGTAACAGATGAGATATTTGGAGTAAGCGCGCTTGTAAAAGGTGAACTAAAGCCTGCATATTCATATGGACTTATTATTACATCAGTTGTTGGATGGGTGTTTGGCACATTTATGGGGGCTTTTGCCGGACAGATAATGCCACAAAGACTTATAAGCTGTCTGGGACTTGCTATTTATGGAATGTTCCTGGCTATTATCCTTCCGGAAGCCAAGGTCAAAAAGCCTGTTATGGCAGTCGTAATAAGCGCTATGGTCATGAGTACAGTATTTACTTATACACCTGTATTAAAGAGTATATCATCAGGATTTAGAATTATTATAGTTACAGTAGTTGTAGCAGCACTGGCTTCTGTATTTGCACCAGTAGTTGAGACAGAGGGAGGTCAGGAAAGTGCATAGTATTTATTCATATATTATAGTTATGGCGGTAGTTACGTATTTAATAAGAGCGCTTCCGCTTACTCTTATCAGAAAAGAGATAAAGAGTCCTTTTGTAAAATCATTTCTATATTATGTGCCATATGCGACACTTGCAGCTATGACTTTCCCGGCTATTTTACATGCTTCTGATTATATGGTAGCTTCTATTTGTGGTTTTGTGACAGCAGTAGTATTATCATTAAAGAACAAAAGTTTATTAACTGTTGCGGTTAGTTCCTGCGCAGTAGTTTTTGTCGTAGAACTGATAATGTATCATTAACATATAGACTGTTTAATACATATATAAGTATTGGCGGTCGGATTTATAGAATATTGAGGTGAATTATGCATATAGGAATGGGATATGATGTCCATAGATTAGTTGAAGGACGTAAGTTAATTATTGGTGGTGTTGAGATACCTTATGAAAAGGGCCTTCTCGGTCACTCAGATGCAGATGTACTCTCACATGCAATTATGGATGCTCTTCTTGGAGCAGCAGCTCTTGGAGATATAGGTAAGCACTTTCCTGATACTGATGAAGAGTTCAAGGGTGCAGATTCTATAGTGCTTATGAGAAAAGTAAGAGAAATGCTTGTGGAAAATAAGTTTTTGATAGAAAATATAGATGCTACAATAATAGCTCAGGCACCAAAGATGAGACCTTATATCGACGATATGAGACGGATTATCGCTGATGCTCTTGAAATTGATATTGCTCAGATTAATATCAAAGCAACAACAGAAGAGGGACTTGGATTTACAGGTTCCGGAGAAGGAATATCTTCTCAGGCAATTTGTCTATTGACAAGTCCTGTAGAATTATATACAAAAAATGTTACATTCCAGGCAGGGGCGCCAACAGGTGGCTGCGGATGTGCAAATAATCAGTAAGGAGAATTGGAAATGCAGATCTATAACACGATGACCAAGAAAAAAGAGGAGTTCATACCTATCGAACCAGGAAAGGTAAGAATGTATGTCTGTGGACCTACGGTTTATAACCTTATCCATATTGGTAATGCAAGACCAATGATCTTTTTTGACACAGTCAGAAGATATATGACATATAAGGGCCTTGAAGTTAATTATGTATCGAACTTTACAGATGTAGATGACAAGATTATCAAAAAGGCTAATGAAGAGGGAACTACTTCTGAAGTTATCTCTCAGAGATATATCGAGGAGTGTAAGAAGGATATGGCAGCTATGAATATTCTGCCAGCTACAACACATCCTCTTGCAACACAGGAAATAGATGGAATGCTGGATATGATTGATACTCTGATCAAAAAGGATTATGCATATCCTGCTGTTGATGGAACAGTTTATTATAGAACACGTAAATTCATGGATTATGGTAAGCTCTCACATAAGAATCTTGATGATCTTAGAAGTGGTGAGAGACAGTTGAAGGTTTCTGGCGAGAATCAGAAGGATGATCCACTTGATTTCGTATTATGGAAGCCTAAAAAGGAAGGCGAACCTTCATGGAAATCACCATGGTGTGATGGAAGACCAGGATGGCATATTGAATGCTCAGTTATGAGTAAAAAATATCTTGGCGAATCAATCGATATTCATGGAGGCGGAGAGGATCTTGTATTCCCTCATCATGAAAACGAAATAGCTCAGTCAGAAGCAGCCAGCGGACATTCATTTGCAAATTACTGGATGCATAATGCATTTCTTAATATCAATAACCATAAGATGTCAAAGTCAGCTGGTAACTTCTTTACAGTAAGAGATATTGTTGATAAGTATGATGGACAGGTATTAAGACTTTTCATGTTATCAGCTCATTACAGAACACCACTTAACTTTAGCGATGATCTGATGGAGAGTGCAAAGGCAAGTTATGACAGGATCTGCACATGTGTATCTAATCTTACATTCCTTCTGGGTGGAGACAGAGCAGCTGAGCTTACAGATGATGAAAAAAATCTTCTCGAGGAGTCTAAGAAATATCGTCAGAATTATGAAAAGGCTATGGATGATGACTTTAATACAGCTGATGCTATTTCAGCTATATTTGATCTCGTAAGATTCATAAATAGTAATGTAAATGAGAGCTCTAGCAAGGTATTTCTTGAAGAACTTAAAAAGGAAATAGTTGAACTTGCAGATATCCTTGGTCTTATCGTTGACAGAGTTGAAGAACTTGGAGACGAAGAGATTGAAAAGCTGATTGAAGAAAGACAGGCAGCACGTAAGAACAAAGATTTTGCTAGAGCTGATGAAATCAGAGCCGAGCTCCTTGAAAAAGGTATCGTGCTGGAAGATACAAGAGAAGGCGTTAAATGGAAAAAAGCTTAAATTTACCAGAACACATAAGAGAACTTTTTGATATTAAGGAGCTGGATATTAGAGGCTACAGTCCGCTATCACTTGCATTTATAGGTGACAGTGTATATGAAATAATTATCAGAACCTATGTAATTGCAAGTGCTAACCGTCCAGCACATGAACTTAATAAGATGAAGGTCAAATATGTTAATGCTGCGGCGCAGGCAGATATTATTGCTACTATTATGGATATGCTGACTGAAGAAGAGCCGGATGTGTATAAGAGAGGTCGTAATGCTAAATCTTATACCAGCGCCAAAAATGCAACAATTGCTGATTATAGGAAAGCAACTGGATTTGAAGCACTATGTGGATATTTATATCTGAAAGGCCAGATGGAAAGACTTCTGGAACTGGTTAAATATGGTATTGAGCATCCAGTAGATCATGAGAAGCCAAAGCAGGTTTTTAAAGGTAAAGAGGAACAAGAATAATTATGAGAAATAATGATAATTATAAAAATAATAAGTCTGGCAGAGATTATAAGGCTGGCAGATCTGGAAGAGATTTCAAGGAAAGACGTCTTGCCAGTAAGAACAGAGAAGAGGATAACGATATCGTAATCGAATCAGATGAAAATCTCGATGGTCTTAAGATTGAAGGCAGAAATGCTGTTCATGAAGCATTTAGAAGTGGAAAGACAATTGATAAGGTTTTTATCCTTGATGGCTGCAATGATGGCCCAGTAATTACTATCAAAAAGGACGCTACCAAGCAGGGAACACTTATTAAATATGTTTCCAAAGACAGGCTTGACCAGATATCTGATACAGGTAAGCATCAGGGCGTTATAGCATTTGCTGCTGCATATCATTATTCAGAGCTGGAAGATGTATTTAAGCTTGCAGAAGACAGAAATGAGCCACCATTTGTGCTGATTTTGGATAATATCGAGGATCCACATAATCTGGGTGCTATTATACGTACAGCTAATGTATGTGGTGCTCATGGTGTAATTATTCCTAAGAACCGTGCAGTAGGGCTTACAGGTACAGTATATAAGGCATCAGCTGGTGCACTAAACTATACACCGGTTGTAAAGGTAACTAATATTTCTAATACGATTCAGGAACTTAAGGATAAGGGAATGTGGTTCGTATGTGCTGACATGGATGGTACACCAATGTATGATCTTGACCTTAAGGGCTCAATTGGACTGGTTATTGGTAATGAAGGTTCAGGTGTCAGCAGACTTGTTAAGGAAAATTGTGATATGATAGCCAGCATACCTATGAAGGGCGAAATCAATTCACTTAATGCTTCTGTAGCAGCTGGTGTACTTTCTTATGAAATTGTCCGTCAGAGGAATATGTGAGTAATAGTTTGAAAATATTCCATTTTCAAACTCAAATTGGTGTCGCGAGCTCCACCAATGTTGAACTTATAGTCACTCGCGTTATGAGGTGAATAATTGCAATCCGATGAAGAGCTAATGTCAAGAATCGCTGACGATAGAGATGCGGTAACAGACATAATAATGGAGCGATATAAGGATTTTGTCAGAAAAAAAGCAGCATCTATGTATATTCCTGGAGCGGATAGGGATGACCTTATTCAGGAAGGGATGATAGGTCTGTTCAAAGCGATAAGGGATTATGACAGTACAAAGGAGGCAAGCTTTAAGACGTTTGCTGAATTATGTATTTCCAGGCAGATGTATACCGCTATAGAAAGCTCTGCACGTAAAAAGAATATCCCTTTAAATACATATGTTTCATTATATTCCGGAGAAGAAAGTGATGACGGAAGTGATGATAATATAGGTATGGAAGAGAAACTGGAAAACAGGCATGCAGCTGATCCTGAGCAGGAAATAATTGATAAAGAAAATGCAATGGATATTCAGAATGTAATTGATGAGCATCTGTCTAGTTTTGAAAAAGATGTAATCAGATTATATATGAAGGGAATAGGATATACAGAAATTGCAAATATCCTTGGAAAGGACGAAAAATCCACTGATAATGCCCTTCAAAGAGCACGTAACAAGCTCCGAAAATATGTTAAAATATAAATATAATCTTAGTGCAAAAAATGTCTTGCATGATAAAAAATTCTATGTTACAATAACAAAGCTGTGTTTGAAACAGTAGTTACTATAGTAAGAAAAATTTAGAAGATTCATTGATATATAGCGAGGTGAGAAAGAATGAGACAGGAAATCCAGCCAGAATACTATCAGGCAAATGTTACATGCAACTGTGGAAATACTTTTGTTGTTGGATCAACAAAGCAGGAGATTCACGTAGAAATTTGTTCTAAGTGCCATCCATTCTACACAGGTCAGCAGAAGGCTACAACTGCTCGTGGACGTATTGATAAGTTCAACAAGAAATACGGCATGGCTAACAACTAATTTACGAAAACCAAAAGAGAGGTTGAGGCAGATTGCCCCAGCCTCTTTATTTTTTCATAGAAAAAGTTGATAATTATTCTATGATATAACCGGCGGAGGAATACTGCATGAAGAAACATAAGGTCAGACATTATTCGGGGATAGGCGGACAGGCAGTTCTTGAAGGCGTTATGATGCGTAACAGGGACAAATATGCCGTAGCTGTCAGAAAACCAGATGGAAGTATAGTTGTTGATGTTGAAGAATATCGCGGAGTTATGGCAGGTAGTAAGCTATTAAACATACCATTTATTCGAGGCATTTTTGTATTTTTGGATTCTCTTATTCTTGGTATGAAGGCTCTTAATTATTCTTCTACATTTTATGAAGATGATGAGAAACCAACCAAATTTGATAAAGCAGCAGATAAGGTAACAGCTGGAAATGAAGATACATTTCTTATGGCAATTACAACTATTATTTCTTTTGTTTTTGCTATTGCTTTATTTATGCTACTTCCATATTTTATCTCTTCTATCTTCCAGGATTATATCCGAAATGCTTCTTTAATGGCGATTTTAGAAGGTGTAGTTAGAATTTTGATATTTATCCTGTATATCCTTGCAATTTCCTGTATGAAGGATATAAAGAGATTATTTAGGTATCATGGTGCAGAGCATAAATGTATTAACTGTATAGAAAGAGGTCGTCCTCTTACAGTACAGAATGCCATGAGGAGTAACAGACTTCATAAGAGATGCGGTAGTAGTTTCCTGTTATTCGTAATGCTTGTAAGTATCGTACTGTTTTTCTTTATAAGAGTTGATTCGCTTGTATGGAGACTCGTACTTAGAATATTACTGATACCTGTAATAGCTGGTATCTCATATGAGATAATAAGGCTTGCAGGCAGAAGTGATAATATAATCATCAGAATTGTTTCTGCTCCTGGTTTATGGATGCAGCGCCTTACTACTAAGGAACCAGATGAAGAGATGATTGAAGTTGCGATTAAATCTGTAGAGGCAGTTTTTGACTGGAGAGAATATATCAAAGATTCCTTTGGATATGAAGTAGAGGATTACAATGAGCACGTACAAAAGAGTGTATGATGAAGGAATAGAGATATTACAGGGAGCCGGTATCAGCGAAGCAAAGCTTGATGGCCGGCTCCTTCTGGAATATGTCTGTAATATAAATCATAGTTTTATTCTGACTCATGGTGATGAGAAAATGGATGAAACTAAAGAAAAAGAATATATGGAACTGATTCAAAAAAGAGCAGAGAGAAATCCTCTGGCCTATATAACAGGAAGTCAGGATTTTATGGGACTTGAGTTTAAGGTATCTGAAGATGTTCTAATTCCTAATCAGGATACTGAAACACTTGTAGAAGAGGTCCTGAGAGAATTGAGCGATGGCATGGAAATCATGGATCTGTGTACAGGTTCTGGATGCATTGCGCTTAGCCTTTTAAATTTCACAAATGGTACAATTGCTGTAGCAACAGATATTTCTGAAAAAGCCCTTGATATAGCAAGAGCTAATGCGGATAAGCTTGGCCTTTCTGAGAGAATCAGTTTTGTACAGACTGATCTGTTTCCAACGGAGGAGAGAAAGTTTGACATTATAGTATCTAATCCTCCTTATATCAGGACTTCTGTAATAGAAGAACTTGAACCTGAAGTAAAAGATCATGAACCAAGGCTTGCGCTTGACGGAGATGCTGATGGACTAACATTTTATCGAAGAATTGTGGATAAGTCAGCTGAATTTCTGCGTAGTAGTGGATGGCTGATGATGGAAATCGGATACGATCAGGGCGCTGATGTATCAGCTATGATGGAAAATGCTGGATACAAGGATGTTGAGGTTATTAAGGACCTTGGCGGTAATGACAGAGTAGTGAGAGGATGTCTGTATTAAATTATTTGAGGTAGATAGATGTTTGATAAGCTGGAAGATTTACTTAGAAGATATGAGGATATTACAAGAGAACTGAATGAGCCTGGTGTTGCATCTGATCAGAACAGATTCAGGGCACTTATGAAGGAACAGAGTGATCTTACACCTATTGTTGAATGTTATTTAAAATATAAAAAGAATAAAGAAACAGTTGATGACAGTCTTATGATGCTCGATGAGGAAAATGATGAAGATATGCGTCAGATGCTCAAAGAAGAGTTAAATGAGGCTAAAAAGCAGATAGAAGCACTTGAAGAAGAGCTTAAGATATTACTACTGCCAAAGGATCCTAATGATGACAGAAATGTTATCGTTGAGATTAGAGCTGGTGTTGGTGGTGATGAAGCAGCTCTTTTTGCTGCAGATATGTTCAGAGCTTATTCCAAGTATGCAGAAGCTCATAACTGGAGAGTAGAAGTTATGGATTCTGAAGAAATCGGAATTGGCGGCATTAAATCAATTAGCTTTATGGTAAATGGTAACGGAGCATACTCAAGACTTAAGTTTGAAAGCGGTGTACATAGAGTTCAGAGAGTACCTGCAACAGAATCAGGTGGCAGAATACATACTTCTACTATAACTGTTGCAATCATGCCTGAAGTTGACGATGTAGAAGTTGAAATTGATATGAATGATTGTAAGTTCGATGTATTCAGAGCTTCTGGTAACGGAGGACAGTGCGTAAATACAACGGATTCTGCTGTAAGACTTACACATATTCCAACTGGAATAGTTATTTCATGTCAGGATGAAAAGAGTCAGATCAAGAATAAGGCTAAGGCTCTTAAGGTACTTAGAGCAAAATTGTATGATCTTGAAAGAGAAAAGCAGCACAGTAGTGAAGCAGCTCTTCGTAAGAGTCAGGTAGGTACTGGCGACAGATCAGAGAAGATTCGTACATATAATTATCATCAGGGAAGAGTTACAGATCATAGAATTAATCTTACTCTTTACAAGATAGATCAGATTCTTGATGGTGATTTTGATGAAGTCATAGATGCTCTTGCAGCAGCCTCTCAGGCGGAGATGCTTGCTCAGCAGAATATGAATGAATAAAAATAAAGGAACCTGGATTTCATTCCTCGAAATCCAGGTTATTTTGTGCCAAAAATTGTTTGATATAACTATCCCAAAGGTTATCTGCAGTTTTATCAAGTGTAAATATCTTGATGGAAACTGCTGATGTTATTGTAACAATCCCATCTCGGAATTTGATGTTGATAACATAATCAGAAGAAAGATTATCAGCATTTCCTTCCGGTTCAAGCGCAGCCTGTGCAACATCTGGTTTTAAATGCAGTATGAATTTGAAACCGAGTGGTGTATTTTTTCCTTTTATCAGATTGAAACATATCTGCTTCATATCTGACCACTGTGACAGATTATAAGTATTAGTAATTTCTTCTGCGTCACTCTGATAGAATTCCTGATGTATATGTCCATCTATGCTGAAGGTATTATATGTCTCTATAACAGCTTCTTCGAGGAGAAATGAATCAAAAGTATTACCGGCAAGAAGTTTTGCCATAAAATCCTTTGTATGCTGAATTTTTAATGTAATCATAGTTTTTCCTTTCTCCCATTATTTTAAAACAATCAAATACTAATATAATTGTAAAAAAGATTTTTGTCTACTCTAATTAAGACAGATTTAAATAAGAAATAGCGAGTGTGTTCTCTTTACTGGAATCCATTGCTATGCTAGAATAAGTAGTAATAAAAACTACATACGTATACGCGTATGAAAGGGGAAATATGAGTTATAAAATTGTAGTCGATAGTTGTTGTGAATTACCTGAAGAATTTAAGAATGATCCAAGATTTGAGATAGTTCCTCTTGTCCTTCAGATTGGTGATTATCAGATAATGGATGACGAGAATTTTGATCAGGCTGATTATATTAAAAGGGTTGCAGAGAGTGAATTATGTCCTAAGACAGCATGTCCTTCACCAGAGAGATACATGAAGGCATATGATACAGATGCTGACAATGTTTATGTAGTTACACTTTCATCTAAACTTAGTGGTAGTTATAATAGTGCACTTCTGGGTGTTAATATTTTTCATGATGAAGTAGGAGAAAAAAATATACATGTATTTGATTCTCTTTCAGCTAGTAATGGTGAATATCAGATTGCCCGTAAAGCTATGGAACTTGAGGAAGCAGGACTTCCTTTTGAAGAAGTTGTGGAACAGGTTGAAAAGTTCAGAGATGAACTTCATACATATTTTGTATTAGATAATCTTGATACTCTTAGAAAAAATGGACGATTAACAGGTATGAAAGCTGTAGTTGCAACTACACTTAATATCAAACCTGTATGCATAGGACTTCACGGTGAAATAGCACAGCGTGGTCAGGGTATTGGTATGAAAAAGGCACTTGTCAAGATGACAGATCTTCTGGCATCAGAGATTGAGAATCCTGAGGATAAAATCCTTATGATTACACATGTTAACTGCTATGAGAGAGCAGAAGTAGTTAAGAATATGATTCTTACAAAGGTTCCATTTAAGGATGCACTTGTAATGGATACAGCAGGTGTAAGTACTACTTATGCAAATGATGGTGGAATTATAGTTACATGTTAATTTGATATAAAAGAGAGTAGTAACTGTCTAAATAAAAAACAGATATGATCGAAGTATTTTGGTCATATCTGTTAGTTTTATATTGTATGAAATTATCCCGCAAATTTTCTATATATTATTTTCAAGGTGAGTCTTCGCTTCCTTGATATTATTCCTGAAAGAAAAAGCTACTTTTAATTTGGTATTATCGTCCATAATTACATGGCGGAAACAAACAGACTTAATATGATTTACATTTACAACTGCATTTTCAGAAATAGGACATATCTGAGGAAATTCGGTGCATTCCTCATAGAAGTTATAAACGTTATTTACAGTAAGAGCTGTTCTGCCATCTTGTAGCTTAATGAGCAATTTGGAATTTTCCATTTTAGCATATACAATATCATCATCCTTGGCATACAAGGTGAATTCATCTGTACGTATTTCTATGGTTGGAATAGGATCACCTTTTAGAACTATACAATAATCCAGCATTTCATGAAGCTCTCCAACAAGAAGAGGCTTATTTAAATACAAGAATTTATCGTGATCTTCTTTTTTGACCATGTCCTCATACTTATATTTGGACATGCATAGAATAATTGGTGCAACGACACCGGCATCTAGTAACATATAAGCTACATCCAGTCCGTTTTCCGGACCATTTACCATGTCTACAAACAAGGCATCGTACATTTGAGGCGTACGCATAAGAGCTTCTATATTTCCATAGGAATCTATATAAAAGCCTTCTTCTCCCGCGTTTTTTCTTCGCTCTGATTCTCTTCCAAGTAATCTCTCTGTCTGTTTTCTATCAGCGATATTGTCATCGTATACTGCTAAATGCATTTGTCCCCACATCCCCTTTTCGTGTACTAAACACAATTTTTAAATGAATCTAAACTGTATTGGCGATTTCCATAATAAAAAAACTATTAATAACTGTATAAATAAAATAAGCGGCATCCCATAGACAAAATACCAATGGCGAGTCTTATGATGAAAAAGATGCATCCCCAAAATGCTTCCCAGACTGCCACCGATGATGGCCACAATGAAGAGTGTGGCCTCTGGTATTCGGTAGGCAGAAAGGCGCGCCTTTCGTTTGTCAATTCCCATAAGAATAAAACCAATAATATTAAGTGCTATAAGATAAGCCGCTATAAAAGTAATCGAATTCATTAAGTAGTTACCGTATTATTTGTTGGCTTCTACTTCCTGCATTTTCATTGCACGTACCTTTGATGACAGACCAAAGAGGTTGATGAATCCTTCAGCATCGTGATGATCATAGAGATCACCAGTTGTAAATGAAGCGATACTCTCGTTGTAAAGTGAATATGGAGAAGTAGTACCAGCTTTAATAATGTTTCCTTTATATAATTTGAAGGTAACTTCACCTGTTACATACTTCTGAGTTGATTCGATAAATGCCTGCTCAGCTTCACGAAGTGGTGTGAACCATTTACCTTCATATACGATATCAGCAAACTTGTTGCCCATATCCTTTTTCATTGTATATGTATCGCGGTCTAAAATCAACTCCTCAAGTTGCTGATGTGCTTCATAGAGAATAGTTCCGCCAGGTGTCTCGTATACGCCACGGCTCTTCATACCTACTACACGGTTCTCAACGATATCAACGATACCAATTCCGTTTTCTCCGCCGAGCTTATTAAGAGTACGGATGATGTCTGAAACTTTCATTTCCTTGCCATTAACTGACTTTGGAACACCGCCTTCAAATGTCATAGTAACTGTTGTTGGCTGGTCTGGAGCATCTTCTGGTGTTTTGCCGAGTACTAAGAGATGCTTGTAGTTAGGTTCCTGACCTGGATCTTCAAGTTCGAGACCTTCGTGTGAAATGTGCCATAAGTTACGGTCACGGCTGTAGCTGCTGTCAGCTGAGAATGGAAGGTTGATTCCATGCTGCTTGCAGTATTCAATTTCTGATTCACGAGAATCAAGTGTCCACTTGTCATTTCTCCAAGCTGCAATGATCTTGATGTCTGGAGCAAGTGCTTTGATACCAAGCTCGAAACGAATCTGATCGTTACCCTTACCTGTAGCACCGTGGCAGATAGCAACAGCGCCTTCTTTTCTTGCAACTTCTACAAGCTTTTTAGCGATAAGTGGACGAGCCATTGATGTTCCGAGAAGGTATTTGTTCTCGTATACAGCATGTGCCTGAACACATGGAACTACGTATTCATCACAGAATTCATCGATAACATCTAAGATATATAATTTAGAAGCGCCACATGAGATAGCTCTTTCTTCAAGTCCGTCAAGTTCTTCTTCCTGTCCGCAGTCTATACAAACACAAACTACTTCGTAATCAAAATTCTCCTTGAGCCAAGGGATGATAGCTGTTGTATCAAGTCCGCCTGAGTAAGCTAAAATAACCTTTTCTTTTGCCATTGTTTTGTTCTCCTTTGAGTTTATTTTTCAAAATTTCCTATTATATGTAAGTTCACGGGAAATTGTTATATCACATCTGGTGTTTCTCTGAACTGTTCTCAATATACAACAACAAATGTATAAATGCAAGAGGAAAATGTATAAAAATGTAAAAATATGCAATTTTATGCATAAATATGTAATTTAAGTCTTGTAATTATTCATTTTTGGATTTATACTTATGCATATTACAAAACTAAGCAACAATAAGTTCAACTTGAACAAGGTTTATGAAAAAGAATCATATTTAATTAGAGGATTTTTTTCTTCATAATATTGATGTATAAATTTAAAGTGGTACAGTTATATAGTCAGAAATTATTATACATCAATTTTTGTGCGATGATTTACTTAAAAATGATAAATATAATCAAAATAATAATATAGGTAATTGCGAAACTCCGGAATAGATTACGCGCAACCTAAGTAAAGGTGGCTG
>CAMJFD010000039.1 GCA_946404845.1 uncultured Butyrivibrio sp.
TGTATAGTCATTCTTACGGTTTTTGCGCCTCTTGATTTCATCCATATATCCGGCTGTAATGATACCGGTTGGAAGAGCTATAATTGCTACACCTACAAGTGACGATACCATAGTTACAAATCGGCCTATTACAGTAGTAGGTGATATATCACCATATCCTATTGTGGTTATGGAGATTGTAGCCCAATAGAGAGATTCAAAAAAGCTTGTGAACATTTCGGGTTCAACCTGGAATATAATAAGTGCTGAAGTATAAATATATAAAAGGGCAAATACGAGAACCGCAATTAGTTCTCTCTTCACTCGCCTTATGGCATTTGCAATTGTTACCATGGTCTGTGAATAACGGATTACTTTTAGAACTCTTAGAACTCTGAATATCCTGAAGAATTCAAGTGCATTTGTTCCGGGAATGAAGAAAGTCAATATAGGCAATATTGATAACAAATCGATTATAGCCATTGGTGTAAAGGCATAGTACAGATATGCCTTATAACTTTTTATCCCCATTTTGTAATCTGACGTATAGATTCGCAGAAAATAATCTACTACGAATACTAGAATAGTCAGAAGATCAATCAACCTTGTATAGATATTCATAGATTTGAGCATTAGAGGAGTAAAGCCGATAAATACAGTTATCATTATCATCAGATCATAAAATGAACTTGCGATATCGCCTTTTTTTCCTATTTCTATGATTTCATATATACGTTTTTTGATCGAAGTCTTAGTATCCATGAATCATACCCCACATATGAATTAAAGAGTAGTAAGAGTAAGCACCAAAAGGAATCCCAGAACCAGCATAACGAAACAGGAATATATAATGGCTATGAGATCGATTTTGGCGATATGTTTATGAAAAACACCTTCATCACTAATAATTGTGTCATCTTTTTTTATGGACTGCTTATTAATTTTCATATTGTATCTCTCTAAAAATGATATCAGATATGTTTTTGTTATCATATATAATCAAAATATCGTTAACGCATAAGAATAAATATAGTATTTCAAGTAATATTTTATCATGCACTTTTCCCATATAATACTGAAATTACATTAAATAACTATAAATAAAACGTGGCATGTGTTGAAAGTGGTTAATGAAAATTTCATTTTTATTAAAGCGATAGATAATTGAATAAATAACGTTATACCGATAAAATAATATGTGTGATATTTTGATAGAAGTATTCTTTATACCTAAATATATAAAACACACGAGGATTTAAAAGTGCCTTAAAGTGGCATGGAAAGGAAGATTATGCAAGTTTCAGTAGCAAAGAGCAACAATTCAGATGCAGCAAGTGCAGTTAATGAAGTAGCAGCTAACATAAGAGATCCTAAGCTTCTGATATTTATTTGTGCTTATGCAAATATAGAAGAAGTTTCTGAAAATCTATGTAAGAAGTTCCCTAAGGCAGAAATAATTGGTACGAGCGGAACATCATATTATGAAACAAAAGCAAGTGATCAGAGCCTTCTGGCTATAGGCTTTGGAGCGGATACTGAGGTGGCAGTTGGTGTTATTAGAGGACTGTCTACATGTCCTATTGCTGATTTGAATGGGCTTGAAGATGCTGTTAATAAGGTATCTCCTGAAAATGACAAGACTGTATGTCTTGAGTTCTGTACTAATGAGGAAGAAAGACTTGTTACCACAATGAATGTCATTCTGGGTAAGAGAAATATTCCACTAGTTGGCGGAACTGTTTTTGGAGTGCCAGCTGGAAAGGCTTCATATGTTGTAGTAAATGGACAGCTATATGAAGATGCTTGTTGCTATGCAGTTGTTAAGAATAAATCCGGTAGAATTCTTACATTCTCTGAGAATATATATGAGCCAAGATCAAGTAATAAGAAACATGTTGCAACAAAAGTAAATCTGGCAAAGAAAGAGATTATTACTCTTGATAACAGACCTGCAGCTGATGTCTATGCTGAAGAGCTTGGCCTTTCTAGAAATCAGGTAGTAGATAACGTGCTTCAGTGTCCGCTTGGACGTATTGTTGGAGATAAGGTATTCATATCTTCAATGTATGAAATAGGAAATAATGGATCGCTTATTAATTATAAGAAGATAAATGAAAATGATACAATCAGTATTTTGCAGTTGATGGATTATGATGCAGTAAATGCTGATACCAGAAATCATATTAAGAGCCAGGCAAATCATATATCCTTTATTTTCTCTGTTAACTGTATTTACAGACATATGCTGTTTACTAATGAACATTATCTTGAAAAGTTCCTTGGTAACATGGGTGGTATTGGACTTCATGTTGGTGTTGTAGGTGGCGGTGAGCAGTACAAAAATCAGCATGTTAATCAGACAATGGTCTGCGCAGTATTTGAATAAGATATAATCTATTTCTTGTAGATGAAAGGGGATAGTGAAATGGCATTTTTTAATAAAAAGAAAGTTGATCAGGATATTGAAGCGGTTAATGCACCAAAAAAGTTGAATCTATCTAGTGAGCTTGCTCCAATCAAAAGTGTAGCTCAGTTTGCAATTGAACAGAAGAATAAATTACAGAGTCAGGAATCAGAGACTATTGATGGTGTAGACCTTATTAATAAGTCCTTTGAAATAGTTCAGGAAAAGCATGAAAATATTACTTCTTCTGTAGAAGGACTTAGAGATGAGTTCAGCAATGTTAAGACCATTACAGATTCATTTGATGAGATTATCACCAAGCTGTTAAAGACAGCAGAAGATTCAAATGAAGGTATGTTGAAGATTGATTCCAGTGAGGATTCAGTTAAGGATACAATCGATGCGATGCAGGAAGTATTTGATAAGTTCCAGCAGAGTTTTGATGATATTCAAGAGAAGGTTAACCAGATTAATGGATTTGCTACACAGACAAATCTTCTTGCTCTTAATGCTTCTATCGAAGCAGCCCGTGCTGGTGAAGCAGGTAAGGGATTTGCAGTAGTTGCAACTCAGGTTAATAAGTTATCTCAGGAAATTAAGAGCCTCGTTGCAGATATCGGTAATAGTATGGAAGAGCTGAATAATAATAACCAGAGTCTCCAGGCTTCTCTTGGCGATACCAAGCTGGCTATTGATAAGTCACATGATAGTATAACAGAGACGCAGGAAATTATTGGTAGTATCAAGACTGTTGCTGATGAAGTTGGTGAACAGAGCCAGCAGATGACAGATCTCATTGATAAATGTAATGAGGCGGTTGATACTGTTAATCATAACATTGATGAATCTACGAGATACTTCACAGACGTATCAGATAACATCGATGATATCAGACTTATGATTACCAAGAAAGGATTCATGTTTGAGGATATGAACAATGTTCTTGAGCAGATAAATCCTCTTATTGACAAGATTGTAAAAGAATCCAGATAAATATTTAAGCATATAAAAAGACTTAATTTGGGAATGTATCTGATATGGATATATTCCCAAATTTTTATATCAGATTAATAGACAATTCCATTTGAAAAGTATAAAATTAAGGAAAACGATTTCCACTATAAAATATAAAGAATGGAATTTCAAATATGGTTTCAATAAAAGATGTAGCTAAGGAAGCTGGAGTTGCTATATCAACAGTTTCCAAGGTTCTGAATAATTATCCAAATGTAAGTGAAGAAACTAAAAAGAAAGTCTACGAAGTAGTAGACAGACTTAACTTTGTGCCTAATGCAGTTGCAGCCACGCTTTCATCCAAAAAGGCGGGAAGGGTTGCACTTCTTATTAGTCTTAATAATAAGACACAGGCGATTGATGAAATACATATGCAGTATATATCAGGTGCAATCCAGAAAGCGCAGGAACTACAGTATGATGTAATTACTGTTTTTACATCAATGATAGAGAATATGTCGCTTGAAGAGATGACAAGATATTTTGCAGCACAGAGTATAAGCGGTATCATAATCTTCGGACTTACTACCAAGAATAAAGTTATACACAAGCTGATTGAAAGCGGGACTTTCAAGATAGTAGTTGTAGATGCACCTATGGTAAATGAGACAACTTCATCTGTAGGTGTTGATCATACCAAAGCGCAATATGATGTTGCCAAAAAAACTGTTGTAGAGAATAAATGTAAGAGTATACTCTACATTGCCGGTCGTGACGATGGATATGTAACAAAGTGGCGAATTGATGGTATTAAGAAGCTGTGTGAAGAAAAAAAACTTAAACTGATGATTAAATATGGCGACTTCTCTGAACTAAAAGCCAGAAATATCACGATGAAATATGCCAAGAATAAGAGCGCAGTTGTATGTGCATCAGATCTGATGGCAATTGGAGCCATGAAGGCCCTTACCGAAATGGATATATTCAGACCGGTATGCGGTTTCGATGGAATTATCCTGATGGGATATGTTGGCAAGCAGATGAATACAGTCAAACAGGATTTTGCAAATGTATCATCTAATGCCATGGAAGAACTCGGACGTTTATTCAATGGTGAATCAGGCAGGAATGTAGTCTTGCCTCATACACTTGTTAGAATGAAATATGAGGATATTATTTGCTAAATGAGCAAAAACATTGATGTCAAAATTATCAGAAGTAACAGGCGCAGCATTTCTCTTGAGATAACACCAGAACTTGATGTTATAGTGAGAGCACCAAGACAGCTCAAGGATTCGTATATTAAGAAATTCATAAATGACAAATATTTATGGATAGAAGATCATCTGGAAAAAATGGAAAAACTAAAAGAGCAGGAGGATGAAGTTGAGCCTCTTAGCATAAAAGAACTACAGAAACTTGCAGATGATGCAGCATTTGATATACCGCCAAGGGTAAAGCATTATGCAAACCTTATGGGGGTTACATATGGAAATATTACCATACGTAATCAGAAAACCAGATGGGGTAGCTGTACTGCCAAGGGAAATCTTAATTTTAACTGCCTTATGATGCTGATGCCAGAAGATGTCAGAGATTATATAGTAGTTCACGAGCTGAGCCACAGAAAAGAGATGAACCATTCAAAAGCATTCTGGAGTGAAGTAGCCAAGATTATGCCAGAATATGAGAAATACGAGAAATGGCTCAAAGACAATGGAAATCTTCTGATAAAAAGATCCAGAAAAAGGTAATAAATAAAAGCTAATATAAATGAAAATTAATGTAAATTGTACTTGCGGAAAACGTTTTCTTATGTTAAAGTCAATATAGTGAAACAGAAAACGTTTTCCACAAGAGATGATGCGTTATGGAGGAAAAATCATGTCAAAGCACACAAATATGCAACGTGATATACTGGTTCTCAATCTTGAAGAGCAGATTGAACAGATTGCACAGGAAAAATATGGAAAG
The DNA here is from genome assembly GCA_946404845.1 of uncultured Butyrivibrio sp. Classification (GTDB taxonomy): domain Bacteria; phylum Bacillota; class Clostridia; order Lachnospirales; family Lachnospiraceae; genus Butyrivibrio. The sequence continues at coordinate 5,312 of CAMJFD010000039.1, forward strand.
AGTCTTAAAGAATGTACAGATGCAGAAGCTTATTATGTACTTCTTACTGTTGTAACAAGACTTATTGATGTTTCAGAAGTCTACAATGGTGAAAAGAAGATTTATTATATATCAATGGAATTCCTTATAGGTAAGTTATTATCTAATAACCTTATCAACCTTCGCGTTTATGATAAGGTACAGGAAATTCTCAAGAAAAACGGCAAGGAACTGTCTAAGATTGAAGAAGTTGAGCCAGAGCCATCACTTGGTAACGGCGGACTTGGAAGACTTGCAGCATGCTTCCTTGATTCTATAACAACACTTGGATATGCAGGAGAAGGTATCGGTCTTAATTATCACTATGGTCTGTTCAAACAGGTATTTAAGGATAACCTTCAGAATGCAGAGAAGAACGATTGGATTGAAGATCAGTCATGGCTTGAAGATACAGATGTCAAGTTTGATGTTAATTTTGGCAAGAAGACTGTTACTTCTAAGCTCTATAACATGAATATTGTAGGTTATGACAGCGGAGTTAATAAATTAAGACTGTTCGATCTTGATACAGTAGATGAAAGCCTTGTAAAGAAGGGCATTGATTTTGACAAGAAGAAGGTAGACAAGAACCTTACACTGTTCCTGTATCCAGATGATTCAGATGAAGCTGGTAACCTCTTAAGAATATACCAGGAGTATTTCCTTGTAAGTAATGCAGCTCAGCTCATCTTAAAGGAACAGAAAGAGCGTCAGTATGATCTGAGAAAACTCTATGATCATGCTGTAATCCAGATCAATGATACACATCCAACAATGATTATCCCTGAGCTCATCAGAATCCTTGTAGAGGATAAGGCATTCCAGATGGATGAAGCCATTGAAGTAGTATCTAAGACATGCGCTTATACTAACCATACGATTCTTGCAGAGGCTCTTGAGACATGGCCACTTAAGTATCTTGAGAAGGTTGTACCTCAGCTTGTTCCATATATCAAGGAACTTGATAAGAGAGTAAAGGCTAAATACAAGAACCCAGCTGTTCATATCATTGATAAGGACAAAAAGGTGCATATGGCATTTATCGATATCCATTATGGATTCTCTATAAATGGTGTTGCAGCTATCCATACAGATATCTTAAAGGATACAGAGCTTAATGACTTCTACAAGATCTATCCTGAGAAGTTCAACAATAAGACAAATGGTATTACATTCCGTAGATGGCTCTTATCATGTAACCATGAATTATCAGATATGCTCTCAGATACAATTGGAGATGGTTACAAAAAGGATGCCATGAAGCTGGAGAAGCTCCTTGAATACAAGGATGATGAAGATGTACTTAACAGGATTGAAGGTATCAAAAAGCACAAAAAAGAAGTTCTGGCGGATTACCTCAAGGAAAAAGAAGGTGTAGAAGTAGATCCTGAATCAATTTTTGATATTCAGGTTAAGAGACTTCATGAGTATAAGAGACAGCAGATGAATGCTCTTTATATTATTCATAAGTACCTTGAGATTAAGGGTGGTAAGAAGCCAACACGTCCACTTACATTTATATTTGGTGCCAAGGCTGCACCAGCTTATGTAATAGCCAAGGACATCATTCACCTTCTGCTCGTACTGCAGGAAATCATCAATAATGATCCTGATGTTAATAAGTACATGAAGGTAGTTATGGTAGAAAACTATAACGTAAGTTACGCTGAAAAGCTTATCCCAGCTTGTGACGTTTCAGAGCAGATTTCACTTGCATCCAAGGAAGCATCTGGAACATCTAACATGAAGTTTATGTTAAATGGTGCTGTAACACTTGGAACAGATGATGGTGCTAACGTAGAGATTCACAACTTTGTTGGTGATGATAATATTTATATATTTGGTATCAAGTCAGATGAAGTAATTAATCATTACAAGAAGGCTGATTATGTATCTAAGGATTATTACAAGAAGAGTAAGGTTATAAAGGAAGCAGTTGACTTTATAACAGGTCCTCAGGCACTTAAGGTTGGTCATAAAGAAAACCTTAAGAGACTTCAGGATGAACTTCTTAACAAAGACTGGTTCATGACACTTATCGATCTTGAAGATTATATCAAGACCAAGGATCAGATTTTTGCTGATTATGAGAACAGAGATAAGTGGAAGAGAATGATGCTCACTAACATTGCTGAGGCTGGCTTCTTCTCATCAGATAGAACTATTAAGGAATACAACAGAGACATTTGGAAACTATAATTGCTATTACCAATATATTACTATACTATCCTATTATAAAAGGTCCTGACCTCGTAAGAGGCCGGGACCTTTTATACGCCTTACGGCAAAATATGTCATTTTTTATTCTACTGTGAACTGTTTGATTATATTTCTGATTGTAGTCTCAAGATGCGGCTTTAATTCTCTGACAGAAATAGGATCATTATATATTATAGAGCTGTAGCCTGTAGAACCTACAAGTTCTATTATCAGGAACAGCATTATTTCCGGATCTTTGAAGGTAATGGTAGATTCATCAATCATTTTCTGATATATCTGTGCAAAATCTACGTCATCATTAGATACCTGGGTCAGGAGAGCTTTTTTGAAGATGCCCCAGCTCAAATCCTTGTATATGAACTGCAGGAGTGGTTTGTTTGCTGTAAGCTCATCCAAAATGTAATTGACGATATAAATCAGTCTGTCTTCAAAAATGACTATGTCCGTTTTTTGCAACGCAGAATAAGCAGCTGCAAATAGCTGACTTGCCTTATGAGAGATGATTCTGTTTCTGATATCATACTTATCCTTGAAATATAGATAAAAAGTTCCTTTGGCAACTCCGGCTTTTTCTACAATGTCAGAAATAGAAGTTTTGTTTATTCCTTTTGTTGTAAAAAGTTCAAAAGAAGTGTTCATTAGAGATTCTAATTTTTTCTTTTTGTTTGCGTCTATCTTGCCCATTTTTTCACCTACCTTATCTGAACAAATGCAGATATCACTATTAGTATATATTCTTATGCTGTTTACATGCAAGCATAATACCTTTTTGCACAAAAATGCAAATTTGTGGTATTGACCATTGGTCATTTTTGGAGTATACCATATATAGCGATAAATGACTAGTGGTCATTTATATAAATATTCGAAATGAGGAAGGAAATGTTATGGAAAAGATTTCAAGAGCCATAGTAAAAATGAGATTCATAATTCTTATTGCGGCGATTGCACTTCTAATACCATCACTTGGTGGTTATCTTGCAACACGAGTAAATTATGATATTCTGACTTATCTTCCTGGTGAAATTGAAACCATGCAGGGGCAGGACATCTTGCTTGATCAGTTTGGAACAGGAGCCTTTTCACTTTATGTAGTAGAAGGCATGGAAGATAAGGATGTAGCTAATTTAAAGAGCCAGATTGAAGAAGTTGAACATGTCAAAAAGGTTCTGTGGTACGACAGTGTTATGGACCTGTCAGTTCCAATGGAAATGCTGCCAGATGATGTATATAAGACTTTTAAAAATGGTGATGCAACACTGATGTTCATCATATTTGACGATACTACATCTGCAGATGGAACTATGGATGCCATAGAGGAAATCAGAAGTATTTCAAATGAACAGTGTTTCCTTTCAGGTATGTCAGCTATAGTTGTTGATACCAAGAATATGGCAATGGCAGAAACACCTATATATGTAGGAATAGCAGTACTGCTTGCAACCATAGTTTTGTCACTTACAATGGATTCTTTCCTGATACCAATATTTTTCCTTTTGAGTATAGGAATGGCGATTGCTTATAACATGGGTTCAAATGTTTTCTTAGGGGAGATTTCATTTATAACTCAGTCACTTAGTGCTGTATTGCAGCTAGGTGTTACACTGGATTATTCAATTTTCCTGTGGCATAGCTACCAGGAAGAACAGGAACTTAATCCTGACAAAAAAGAAGCGATGGCCAAAGCCATATCCGCTACTTTCCAGTCAGTTATTGGTAGTTCAATTACAACAGTAGCTGGTTTCGTAGCACTCTGCTTTATGAGTTTTACAATTGGACTTGACCTTGGAATTGTTATGGCAAAGGGTGTAGTAATCGGCGTAATATCCTGCGTTACAATTCTTCCAAGTATGATACTTGTATTTGACAAAGTAATTGAGAAGACAAAGCATAGACCGCTCCTCAAGGAATTCACCAAGATTCCACAGCTGATTGCCAAGAGATATTATGTATTCGGCTTGATTTTGCTCATATTCCTGCCGATAGCATTATATGGATACAGTAAGACTTCAGTTTATTATGATCTGGCACAGACACTTCCAGATTCACTGCCTAGTAGACAGGCAGCTGCAGCACTTGATGAGAATTTTGATATGAATTCAGCTTATGTAATTCTGTATGAAAATGGTCTCAGCACAAGTGATACTAATCAGATGATTACAGCACTTAAGAATGTAGATGGAATAGATTCAGTACTCGGCACAGACTCACTTATAGGACCTGCATTCCCAAGTAGCTTTATACCAGATGATCTTCTGGATGAGCTGGAGAGTGATGAATACAAGATGATGCTCATAAGTTCAGAATATACAGTAGCATCAGATGAAATTAATGCTCAGATTGATGAAGTCAATCAGGTAGTTAAATCCTATGATCCAAATGCAATGGTTGTTGGTGAAGCACCATGTACCAAGGATCTTATAACAATAACAGATACAGACTTTAAGGTTGTCAGCTGGGTATCAATCATATTGGTATTTGTAATCATAGCTGTAGTACTTAAGTCAGCCACATTACCATTTATTCTGGTTGCTGTTATAGAATTTGCTATTTATATCAACATGGGTATTCCAGGATATACAGGTACTACGATACCATTTATTGCTTCTGTTGTAATTGGTACCATCCAGCTGGGATCAACGGTTGACTATGCGATACTAATGACTACCAGATATTGCAGAGAACGAATAGAAGGTCAGAGTAAGCTCGATGCAACTACAACAGCTCTTCAGACTAGTATGAAGTCAATTATAGTAAGTGCGCTCAGCTTTTTCTCAGCAACATTTGGTGTAGGACTTACATCTAGTATCGATATGATAGGTTCTCTTTGTTATCTGATGGCAAGAGGTGCTCTTATCAGTATGGTAGTAGTTATTCTGGTTCTGCCTTCCATGTATATGCTGTTTGATGGAATTATCATCAGAACAACTTATGGTATGAGGGGATGCATACATCATAAGGATCATAGTGAACACAAGCATCATAACAAGGAAGTACATAATATAGCATAAAAAGGTAAAATAGATATTGTTAGATGTTGCTAACAAAAAATAGATGTGAGAAAATAATAATGGTTATGTAGAAAACGTGGTGTTTTTGACGATAACCGAGGAGGATAAGAAATGTGTAAAAAATATCTGATGAAATCACTTTCAGTAATTACAGCTTTTGTACTGGCATTTAGTACTATGGCATGTGGTGCTAAGACAGCTACAGAAGATACAGCAGCAGTAGAATCATCTATAGAAGATACAGAGTCTGATACAGAAGATACTCTTACCAAGACACTTGAGAGTACTGGATTTGGTGAAACTACAAGTAATGCTGATAAGGAAGAAACAGTTTATGTTACAACAGATGCAAACGGAACAGTCAGTGACGTAACAGTTAGTAACTGGCTCAAGAATACAGGTTCAGATGGCTCTATCATAGATTCAACAACACTTACAGATATCGAAAATGTAAAAGGCAATGAAACCTATGAAGAGAATGAAGATGGTACTATTACTTGGCTTGCAGATGGTTCTGATATCTATTACAGAGGTACTACTAATCAGGAACTTCCAGTTAGTATGAAAATTACATATACACTTGATGGCAAGGAAATATCTCCAGATGAACTTGCAGGACAGAGCGGACATGTAGTAATCAGATTTGATTATACTAATAATTCCAAGAAGACTGTTGAGATTAATGGCGAAGATGCAGATATCTATACTCCATTTGCCATGGTTTCAGGAACTATCCTTGATGCAGGTAATTTTGAAAATGTAACAGTATCAAGTGGTAAGGTTATATCTGATGGTAATAACCTCGTAGTTATGGGTGTTGCACTTCCAGGACTTAAGGATAGTCTTAATCTTGATGATGACAAACTTGAAGAGTTGTCTCTTACAGATGATGATGTTTCTATTCCTGATTATGTGGAAATAGAAGCTGATACAACAGATTTTGAACTTCCAATGACACTTACAATGGCTACAAGTAATGCTCTTAGTGATCTTGGATTTACAGATCTTACTAACTCAGACAAGATAGATGAACTTGGAGATGATATGGATGAACTCCAGGACGGCTCAACACAGTTGGTTGATGGCACACAGGAACTAGCAGATGGAACAGTAACACTCAAGGATGGAACTGAGGCACTTGCAGATGGAACGTCAGCACTTAAGGATGGTACACAGGAACTAGCAGACGGAACAGTAACACTTAAGGATGGTACATCACAGCTGGCAACAGGTGCAGGTACATTAAGCGATGGTATTACAACATATACAGATGGTGTGAGTCAGATAGCAGATGGCGCTGGTAAAATTGATGATGGCGTAGGGGACTTAGAGGATGGAGTAGGAACACTTAAGAGTGGTACCAAGACTTTATCAAGCGGTATCAAATCAGCCAAAGAAGGTGCTGATAAGCTTGTAAGTGGTTATACAGATGATGACGGTGCTGTTGCAGGTGCTAAGGCACTTTCAGAAGGTGCAGCTCAGGTAAGTACAGGAGTTGATACACTTGCAAGTGCAGTTAAGACTAATGCAGATACATATACATCAGTTGCAAGCATAATTGCAGAAAATGATGCAGATATTTTGCAGATGGATGCAACTACTGTTTATTCTGAATACATAGAAATGTTCAATGTATATCAGCAGTATTCTACAACTATTGATACTCTTGCTTCTGCAGCAGGATATTCAGGAAACCTTAATAGCAGCCTTAATACTGAGCTCCTTGGATCAAGCCTTAATTCAGCAGCTGCTGATGAAGATATAACTGTAGCAGAAGATGAAGAAGATGCTACTGATACAGAAACAAATGATGATACTGAAGAAATTACAGATGATACAACAGATGATAATACAGATACATCAACAGATTCAGACAGTTCTACAGGAGCTACATCAGAAGATACAAGTTCAGATGAAAATGTTGAAACAACAGAAGATACAACTGAAACTGTAACAGAGACAACAGAAGAAACTACAAGTGATGATACAGATAGTACTGATACAGATACAGTTGATTCTGTAGATACAGCTGAGACTACAGAAGAAAATACAACAGATACACAGGATGCAGAAACAGTAACACTTAATAGTTCTGATGAAACAGAAGAAACAGAGACAGTAGAAGGTGTTGAGCAGTACTCAAGTGATCAAATGGCAGCTGTTTATGCAGCTACTGGAGTTGATGAATCTACATGGACGAGTCTTGAAACAGCAGCAAGAGGAGTTGCAACTGCTTATTCAGGATATAGTGCTACATCAGCAGCTCTTACTGCTTATGTTACATACATTGCAGCAGGAGATACTGCAACTGCATCAGCCTATGCTGAATACGCAGCTAAATGTGCATATTGCATCAAATCAGGTCTTGAATATGCTCCATATGCAATGGTTGGTGTTACATCGATTCAGACAGCCTATAGTACAATGGTTAGCTCAGGAGCAGCTATGACTACAATGTATCAGGGTGAGGATGGTACAGGTGGAGTTAAGGCACTTCAGTCTGGTGCTTCTCAGGTTTCAACAGGTGCAGCATCACTCTATGGTGGTATTAAACAGCTCTCAGATGGTACATCATCACTTCAGAGCGGACTTAAGAAGTTATCAAAGGGTGGAACCAAGCTTTATTCAGGTGTTAAAGAACTTGATAAAGGTGTTGGAACACTTAAGGATGGTACAGAAACTCTTTCATCTGGTGCTAATACTCTTAATGATAATAGCTCTAAGCTCAAGGAAGGTGCTCTTTCACTCGCAAATGGAGCTAAGGAACTTGATGAAGGCGTTGGAACACTTAAGGATGGTGCAAGTGCACTAAATGATGGTGCAGGCGAACTCAATAATGGAGCACAAGAACTTGATGATGGCGTACAGTCACTTGTAGATGGCGCATCAGAACTAATGGATGGTATGGCTAAGTTTGATGAAGAAGGTATCCAGAAGCTTACAACAGCATTTGATGGAGATCTTACATCCTTCAGAGACAGACTGGATGCTATAGAAGAGGCTTCCAAGGAATATACAACATTCTCTGGAGCATCTGATGATTCATCAAGTGAAGTTAAATTCATTATTAAGACAAGCGGCGTAGAAAAAGACGCTTAAATAAAGTAAGTCCATATTAAACCATAAAGTTTTCTTCCTATAAAAGCTTCGGTGAATGTAATTGTTTATTATATTTACCGAAGCTTTTTATTTAATAGGAAATTGATTTCCTATTAAATAAAAGCACTCCGTGCAGGATGCGCACCTCGCGGAAATGAATTTAATTGCTTCGCAATATCGCTCGGGCGCGAAGAGTCGCAAGCGACTCTTTATTTTTTAATAGTAAATTGCATCGCAAATTTCTTATGAAAAAAGAATGATAATTTTAAGAAAAAAAGGACTAGTTGAAGATTTACTTAAGAAATCATGAATGTACTTGTTTTTGAAATATTCTAGATATATTATTGTCCAAGTGTCCAATGATCGTATTATAGAGGTAGAATATAATGATTATAAATATTATTTTACTTGTTGTTTCATTTATAATAATACTTGGAATGGTTACTTTTATGATTAAAGAGACAGCAATTGATAGTCCACAATCAAAGAGAAAGAATAAGATACTTGATATTCTTGAGAATAAAGAAGAATTTTAATATCCTGTACTTTTAATTAGAGTATATAGATCTTGATATATGGTATCATATATGTAGATTTATATACTTTAATTTAGGTAAGGGATTATTATGTTAGAAGTTACAACTCTATGTTATCTGGAGCGTGATGGTAAATACCTGATGCTCAATCGTAATAAGAAGAAAAATGATGTCAACGAAGGTAAATGGATAGGTGTAGGCGGACATTTCGAAGAGGGTGAGAGCCCTGAGGACTGCCTTAGAAGAGAAGTCATGGAAGAAACAGGACTAACTCTTAAGAGCCAGAAATTCAGAGGAATTGTTACCTTTATATATAATTCAGCAGACAAGAACGTCACAGAATACATGCATCTCTTCACATCAGATGATTTTGAAGGAGAACTTATAAAATGTGATGAAGGCGAGCTGGAATGGATTGACATCGATAAGATTCTTGATTTGCCTTTATGGGAAGGCGATAAGATTTTTCTGAAGCTGTTAAGAGATGAAGAAACATTTTTTAACTTGAAGCTTGTCTATGAAGATGATATTCTAGTACATCAAGATTTGTTTATGTATTAATGAGGAAAAAGTTTGAAAATGTACGAAGGATTTCTACCAATTTCAAAAAAAGATATGAATGACAGAGGCTGGGATTATGTGGATTTCGTTTATGTATGCGGTGATGCATATGTAGATCATCCAAGTTTTGGCTCTGCAATAATTAGTAGAATACTGGAAGCGCATGGATACAGAATAGGAATGATATGCCAGCCAGACTGGAAAGATCCTAAATCCGTGGGCATTTTGGGCGAGCCAAGATTAGGATTTCTGGTTTCGTCAGGTAATATGGATTCCATGGTCAATCATTATACGGTTGCCAAAAAGCATAGATCACAGGATGCTTTTACTCCGGGCGGAGTTATGGGAAAGCGCCCTGACAGAGCAGTTATAGTATATTGTAATCTGATAAGACAGTCATTTAAGAATACGCCTATTATAATAGGTGGAATTGAGGCCAGTTTAAGGAGACTTTCTCACTATGATTACTGGTCAGATTCTGTTAGAAGGTCTATTCTGCTTGAGTCTGGAGCGGATATTATCAGCTATGGAATGGGAGAACATTCTATAGTAGAGATAGCAGATGCCCTTAATAGCGGACTTAGAGCACAGGATATATCTTTTATCGCAGGAACAGTATATAAGACAAGGGATGAAGACAGTATCTATGATGCTATAAGGCTCCCTGATTTTGAAGAAATATGTGCTGATAAGAAAAAATATGCAGAGAGTTTTGCAAAGCAGTATGCCAATACAGATCCTTATCAGGCCAAGGTTATATATGAAGCTTATGATGGCAAGATGTTCGTAGTTCAGAATCCGCCAGCTAAGCCTCTTACACAGATGGAAATGGATGATGTATATAAGCTGCCATTTATGAGAGCTTATCATCCAATATATGAAAAAGACGGCGGAATACCAGCACTTAATGAAATCAAATTCTCTCTTACTTCTAACAGAGGATGCTTTGGTGAGTGTAATTTCTGTGCTCTTACCATGCATGAGGGCAGAATAGTTCAGGCTAGAAGTCATGAATCTATTATAGAAGAAGCCAAAGAGATGATAGAGGATCCTGATTTCAAGGGATATATTCATGATGTTGGAGGCCCTACTGCTGAATTTAGAGGTCCTGCATGCGTCAAGCAGACCAAGTTCGGAGCTTGCGTTGGTAAGAGATGTCTGTATCCTAAGCCTTGTAATAACTTGATTGTAGACCATAGTGATTATGTACAACTACTGAGAAAGCTCAGAAAACTTCCTAAGGTCAAAAAGGTATTTGTAAGATCAGGATTTAGATTTGATTATCTGATGGCAGATAAGAATAAAGAGTTCCTCAAGGAATTGTGCCATTACCATGTAAGTGGACAGCTGAGAGTGGCGCCAGAACATATTTCAGATAATGTATTATCCAAGATGGGTAAGCCTGGAGTGGAGATATACAATGCTTTTATCAAGGAATTTGAGAAGATTAATAAGGAACTGGGAATGGATCAGTATATAGTTCCATATCTTATGTCATCTCATCCAGGTAGCAGACTATCTGATGCGATTGCACTTGCTGAGTATCTTAGAGATCACCATATATCACCGGATCAGGTACAGGATTTCTATCCAACACCAGGAACTGTATCTACTACCATGTACTATAGTGGTTATGATCCTCTTACCATGAAGGAAGTGTTCGTAGAGCATAATCCACATGAGAAGGCCATGCAGAGGGCTCTCATACAGTACAGGAAGCCTGAGAATTATGACCTGGTCAAAGAGGCTCTTCTAAAGGCTGGAAGAGAAGATCTTATAGGATTTTCCAAGGAATGCCTTATTCCACCTAGAAAGATGGAGAACAGACCATTTAAGGGTAAAAAGGCATTTGATAATAACAAAAATAATAAATCATCTCAGTCAGGCACAAGGAATAAAAAGACTTTAAATGGAGCTGGATCAGGCTCTGGTAATAGAACAAAGTCAAATTCCAAGTCTGGCCATAGAGGAAAAAATAAAAGATAAAACAAAATGAATTATAAAAAATAAAGTCAATAGATTTGAGAATGATTCCCAAATCTATTGACTTTTTTCTGGTCCATGGCTATAATTTGTAACGATTCTGAGACTGCAGATATTAGCAGAATTTAGAATCATAACAGCTACTTAGATTATGAAAAAAGGAGGAGTAAAAATGCAGGATAGCAGAATTTCATTAAACATGAAAATTGCTACAGGTATCATGGCTACTATGATACTTATTGTTATGCTTTTTTGCTCCTATTATATTGCATCAGAATCAGGTCACAAATGTATTGATAATACAGGTGAGAACTGTCCTATATGCGCATGTATTAAACAGTGTAAATCTGTTATACATCATATTAGTGATGGCATGGTTACTATCGTTGCAATTATTCTGCCTATAATCTTTTTTATTCTGACAGAGCTGCCTGATATAGATCAATCTCAGGAGCAGACTCTTATATCTCAGAAGATTCGTCTTAATATTTAACAAGACTATATTCTATTTATTCATTATAGGAATAACTATGTATTTTTGTAGCTATGCTCCAAAATATAGTAATAGTCATTCCCTTATTAGTTATACCCGTTTTAGGAGGAATTAAATATGGCTTTACTTACTATTAAGGATCTGTCCCTTGGATACGATTCCCGCGTTATAGTAGAGAATTTGAATTTTGCCGTAAATGCAGGTGATTATCTGTGCATAATCGGTGAAAATGGTTCTGGTAAATCAACACTTATGAAGACACTTTTAGGCCTTCAGGAGCAGATTGGCGGAGAAATAATACCTGGAGATGGACTTCAAAAAAATGAAATTGGATATCTGCCACAGCAGAATCTTGTACAGAAGGATTTCCCGGCATCAGTTAAAGAGATCGTTATATCAGGATGTCAGGCGAGATGCGGCCTTAGACCTTTTTATACAAAGTCTGAGAAGCAGATGGCCAAAGACAATATGGCTAAGATGGGAATTACAGATCTTGCAAACCGCTGTTACAGAGAACTGTCTGGGGGTCAGCAGCAGAGAGTACTCCTTGCAAGGGCTTTGTGTGCCACGCAGAAGGTATTGCTTCTGGATGAGCCTGTATCTGGTCTTGATCCAAGGGTAACAATAGAGATGTATTCTCTTATTGAGAATCTTAACCGTGAAGGAATCACAGTTATCATGATTTCTCATGATATTGCTGCGGCTGTTAAGTATGCAAGTCATATATTGCATATAGGTGATTCTATTTTCTATGGAACCAAAGATGAATATCTTGAAAGTGATGCTGGAAAGTTCTTCCTTATGCAACAAAAAGGCGGTGAAAAATAATGTTAGATAAACTTGTATTATATATGCAATATCCATTTGTAAGATATGCTCTTATAGTTGGTGTCCTGATAGCTCTGTGTTCATCATTACTAGGTGTTACACTTGTACTTAAGAGATTTTCATATATAGGAGATGGATTATCACATGTGGCATTTGGTGCTATATCTATTGCTGCAGTCTTAAATCTGAGTAATGACATGATTTTGGTAATGCCTGTTACAATTATCAGTGCAATATTACTACTTCGTACAGGTCAGAATGCCAAGATTAAAGGTGATGCAGCGATAGCAATGATTTCTGTTGGAGCGCTTGCGTTTGGTTATCTGATAATGAATATTTTTTCTACATCATCTAATCTTACTGGTGATGTATGTAGTACGCTTTTTGGCTCTACTTCAATACTGACACTTACTCAGAAAGAGGTATGGCTGTGTATTATACTGTCAATTGCTGTAGTAATTATTTTTATATTGTTTTATAACAAGATATTTGCAGTTACATTTGATGAGGATTTCGCAAAGGCAACAGGAACTAAGGCAGATGCTTATAATCTGCTGATTGCAATAGTAATAGCTATAATTATAGTTCTGGCTATGAATCTTGTGGGGTCTCTATTAATATCTGCGCTTGTAATATTCCCAGCGCTGTCCGCAATGAGGATATTTAGAAGTTTTAAGATGGTCACTGTATTTTCAGCGATATTGTCGGTTATATGTGCTTTACTTGGGATAATTATATCTATTCTAGCAGGAACACCAGTTGGTTCTACAATTGTAGCAGCTGATGTTGTTGCATTTGCTATATGTTGTCTTATAGGAGCTGTTACAGGAGGTGTTAGAAAATGAAAAAAGCTATAAGTCTTATATTATGTATGATAATGACTGCAGCTCTTATTGGCTGCGGTGATAGCGATAGCGCTGCTACTTCAAATGGTCTTGGTCAGTCCAAGAGCGTAGCTGATGTATTGGAAGAGGGGATGGCATCAGCAGATGCTCCAGAGCCAGAAGCTATTGATGAGAGTCAGGTCCTAAGTAGTACAGAAGGTGTAGATGTGGATCTTACAACTCTTTCAAGTACTATGGTTTATTCAGAGGTTTATAATATGATGATCATGCCAGAGGATTATATGGGTAAGACTATCAAGATGAATGGTATGTTCAGTTATATGACTGATGAGACAACAGGTAATGAGTACTATGCATGTATCATAATGGATGCAACAGCCTGTTGTTCACAGGGTATAGAATTTGAGCTTGCTGGAGATTACACTTATCCAGATGATTATCCGGAAATCGGTGGTGACATCACAGTAACCGGAACTTTCGATGTATACGAAGAGGATGGCTACAAGTACTGCACTCTCCGAAACGCAACCATGGGGTAAGGGGACGGGGATTCCCAAATATGCTGCATGAGACGTCTTTGTCCTGCGGCATTGGTGTAGTCCACATACTGCCCTCTCCTCCAGGTAACACTTTCCTAGTTGTTCTAA
>CAMJFD010000040.1 GCA_946404845.1 uncultured Butyrivibrio sp.
AACTAATACCAGAATAATTAGAACTATAACTACTCCACCAAAATTCATCTTCTTTTCTCCTTTGTATTAAATAATATTTGCCTGTTCATCTTGATAAACAAATACTTTGGTACCTTCTATTCGGTCTATAATAACCCACTGGCCTTCTTCATAGCACTTTGAGTCATTAGTTGAAATAGCATTCCAGCTACTTCCTTCAAAAGTAACTTTTCCTGCTCCCTTTGAATTATCTATAGTAGCAGTTACCATTACCTTTTTACCTATAGCTGCATCTATATTTGTCTTAGTCACTCTTGCATTAACATATTTGCTGGCAAGAGGCCTGACAAAAATCATTATCAGAACTGATACAACTATGAATAATATAATCTGTACAATAAATGGCGCCCCAAGAGCCGAAGCAAGCATTGCTACAGCAGCACCAGCAGCAAACCAGATAGTGACAAGACCAAGTGTTGCCAGTTCAATAGCAGCCAGGGCTATCATAAGTATCAACCAGACCATTGTCATGTTTGCCGTAATCTGTAACATTCCGTTTCCTCCTTTCCCATATAAACACTTCCTTATACAACTTGCGTTGTTTTATTTAGTTCTATGAATATTGTACAATAAGGATCAAAAAAAGAAAATAAAAAGGATACGAAGATATTCCTTCGTATCCCTCTATTTGATGATAATTAGATGATATTATTACTCATCATCTATCGTTCGTGGAATAATCCACGCAAAAACAAACATTACAATAAAGATTGCCAAAACAATTATCTGAGTCATAAAATGCACCCCCCTCATAACCAAATTGTTTTTGTGATATATTTATCGGCAAGGTTTATAAAATGTTTATAGCTAATTTAAAATTTCTTATGATTTAAAGAGTGTACTAAGAATACCTCTTCCAAGGCTTGCACCAACATTTCCGCCAATGGTCTTTCCGAATTTGCCAAACTTGGAACCTACCTGTTTACCAACTTCTCTTCCTACAGTTCCCACTACAGAATTACCAACAGACTTGGCTGCTCGTTTTCTTGCATTTGCTTCTTTTTGTTTCTGTTTTTCTTCTTCCTTTAATCTCTTGGCTTCTTCCTTTTCTTTGGCCTTGGCATCGGCTTCTGCCTGAGCTGCCTTTGCGGCTTCCTCAGCTTCTAATGCACCCCTTCTTTCAAGGAATTCATATGCTGATTCTGGATCATAACTCTTAGAGTATTTGGTATATAGGATACTGGATTTAACCACCTGATCTCTCTTATTCTCATCGATACTGCCCATAAGACTCATAGGTGGCAGGATATATGCTTTATTAGAAATTCCAGGAATACCATCTTCATCAAGGAATGATACTACTGCTTCACCTGTTCCAAGTGCCATTATTGTCTCATAGGTATCAAATTCTGGATTTTCTCTAAATGACTGCGCAGCAGCTTTAACAGCTTTTTGATCAGATGGTGTATATGCATGAAGCGCATGCTGTATCTTATTTCCAAGCTGAGCCAGAACTCCATCAGGAATATCTCTTGGATTCTGTGTGCAGAAATATACGCCAACGCCCTTTGATCTAATGAGCTTTACTACCTGCTCTATCTTATCAAGAAGTGCCTTTGGAGCATCCTTGAATAATAAATGTGCTTCGTCAAAAAAGAATACAAATTTAGGTTTATCGAGATCTCCAACTTCAGGAAGATTCTCAAATAGTTCTGATAGCAGCCACAGAAGGAATGTAGAATATAACTTGCCATTAGAAATAAGGCTCTCACTATCAAGTATATTGATCATTCCTCTTCCGCCTTCACCAACTGTGAACAGATCATTTATATTAAATGCTTCTTCTCCAAAAAATTTATCCGCTCCAGCTATTTCAAGTGCTACAACAGCTCTTACAATTGCAGCTATAGATACCTTGCTGATATTACCATAGCTCTCAGCAAAATCCTTATTATGATCTGATACATAATTAAGCATTGACTTTAAATCCTTGGTATCAACAAGAAGCAGATTCTCATCATCAGCTATCTTGAATACAATAGATAAGATATCACTCTGAAGATCATTCAGTTCAAGGATTCTGGATAGCAATACAGGACCCATCTCAGAAATAGTAGTTCTAAGAGGCATACCCTTTTCGCCAAAAATATCGTAGATATTTACAGGATATCCGCGATATTCAAACTGATTCTCTATTCTAAATCTCTTAATTCTCTCCTGCATATTCTCAGAATCTGTTCCAGGCATGCACATTCCCGCTATGTCACCCTTTACATCTGCCATGAATACAGGTACTCCCATGTCACTAAAAGACTCTGCCATAACCTTAAGGGTTACAGTTTTACCAGTACCTGTAGCACCTGCAACAAGGCCATGTCTGTTTGCCATTTTAGGAATCATATATAGTTCCTGACCTTCTGCAGTTTGTCCAACAACAACCTTTCCATCCTTATACATATTTAATTCCCCTTTCCCTCTTGAAGCCTTGATAATAGCTCTTCAGCTTTTTTCTCATTATTCATATCAAGTACCAGAATTTCTTCACCGTATTTAATCATGATTGCTGGAAGTTCTATAGAATATGGCGCACAACCATTATCTGATGAAACAGTCCTCTTAACTTTTCTGATACTGTCAGCCTTCTCTATTGGAAAATATTTCCATCCAAAGCCATTAGGAATGTAAATAGCTCTCTCTCCAACTTTGAACTTTTCAAATTTAGTACTTTTTTTATAATCTTCTCTTATGTTATCTATTGTGTACCCCTCCACATAAGGCTTTGGACTCATATATTTTTTCCTCCGGTCATACTCGTTTATTATATTTTTTGTAGTATAATTATTATATAATACAGATAATAATTGTGCGAATATTAGTTTGAATACACATGATCATTATCTCTATAATTTAATATGTTTTGTACCGATATATTATACAGATTGTTTAAAAAATGATTTTCTTATGAAACAGGTGGGGGCCTATGATTAAACGATTTAGTAGATTTATCTGTGCATGTAGCATTACACTTGCACTTATTGGTTCAACAAAAGCTTATGTATATGCAGCCTGTCCAATAACATCTTCAACAAGTGATGCCTTATCAACATCTGTATCACAGAGGTACAGTATGTTGCCATCAAGTGTTTCAACATGTTTTGAAAACTGTGGATGGCAAATTATCATAGTTGATAATGCATCTATTAACAGCTTTGCAGGAATACAGCTTCCTGAAGGATATGGATTATCCGGATGCACCAAATTTTCAGCCAAGACAATAGCTCTGTCTAATATTAGTGACTTTAGCTATACTTCTATCAATCATGAAGTTGGACACTTTGTAGATGGCGTTCTTTCTACCAGAAATGGTGAAACAGCTGCTTCACTCAGATCCGATTTTCAGACTATATATCAGGCTGAAAAAAGTAGCATTTCTGATCCATACTACACTGCAAATGCAACAGAATATTTTGCAGAAAGTTTTAAAGCTTATGTAGAAAATCCTACAGCTATGCAGCAGTCTGCACCGCAAACTTACACATATATAAATAATATTGTAAGTACATATGCTTATTAGAACATTTCAAGCAGTTCCATCCCAACATTATAAACTTTGCCATTGACGGCATCGCTTAGCCACTCGGCCATAGTGATGCCGTTTTGTTTGCCCGTTGTAAAATACACTTCCCTTACTGCCGTATGTACCGTACCAGTTCCTGTAACCGCCGGAACTGACCAGTTATTATAATAGAATCCAAAATCCGGATTCAATTTAATAAGCTCTTTGGTAAATTCTTTGAGCTGATCATAAAAAGCCTTCTGCACATGCATATCAGTCTCATATACCTTATTGGTTACGTCATTGTAATATGCACTTAGAAGGTAATCAAAAATAGAGCTTGAATACAAATACCTGAATCTGTTTCCATATTTTTTGTATAAAGCTCTATACCAGTCAAGTGTCAGATTATCTGAATGAATATTCTTCCAGATATAATCCTTGCACTTCCAGATATCTCTGGCCGTCTTCTGCCAGTCTTTATATAACAGCTGACCACTATCTGATAATAATGTAATATCTGTGCAGTCCTTATAATACTTATCTACTATTCTGTCTGTCAGAACGGGAACAGCAAAAGCTCCTGCAGAATTTCCCGCAACCAGAATCTTATCCGGATTTTTAAAGAGTTTTGTTGCTACCTTCATACTCTCTTTAAAATTCTTATATCCATGAAAATGCAGAACCTCTTTTTCTCCATTTTCATTCTTATAGACAAAATTATTATTACCTACATGAAAATCCCCTGTAGAATAAGTAATTACTACAAAATTCCAGTCCGAAAAAGGGTTCTTTTTGCGTTTAACATCAGTAATTCCAAGGTTAATATTCATCAGCTGTGTAACTGGTCTTAAATTATTCCAGTAATAATTAGGCTGTTTGTTCATAACCTTAGCTCCAGTTATAGGTCTTGCAGCCGTATATTCATTCCAGGCTACGCCACCTCCGGACAAAAAAATGCATAAATTATTACTACTACCCTGTCTGACATAAATATGATACTCCGATCCATCACCTGATATTCCTTTATCCAGCTGATATCTATACCAGATTGAAGGCTCTATATCATCCAGTTTTTCAAGAACAGGCGCCATTATCTTAGAAGTCTCCATCTTTTTATTTATGGACTCTTCCAGCATTTCAAATACGCCGTGATTAATTTTTGAGTTATTTAGTCGATTTTTTTCTGGCAATTGCCCCTCCAATATGTCAGACGTTGAACAATCTGGCTGATGCGCTCTTTAAGTCTTTGAATCTGAAGATAATGGCTGCAGCTACAACTATCAGGAATAAAATAATAGTTATGAGTGCAGGAATAGGATATGGATTCATATTATTAGCCATAGGTATGATCTGCAAAAGGCTCATTCCTGCATCAAAGAACAGGTAAATAATATATTCTTCCAGTCTCCTTCTGGTCATCTTACTATATAAAACCGTAAACAATCCTAGCACAAGCAAACTTATAGGTATCATCCACATTACAGACCATCCATAGAAACCGGTCTTATAATCAATTACAAAGTCAACAACAATAAGGACCAGTGCTTCCAGCGTAACAACCTTAAGCACATTATTCCTGATATACATAGTTACAAGTATATCAAGCCAGAAAACAAGAGCACCTACACATACTATTCCCATCCATGAATACTGTCTTCTGCTATATATGCTAAGTGTAATAAATATTATCTCTATAACTGCCACAAGGAATGTGCACATCTTAATAAATGTAAGACTGGAAACCTTTTTCCTTTTTAATACAGGAAATGCTGTATCTGTATCATCAGCATCAATTCCGTTTTCCATAAAACTGTTTTTTATCTCATCATCAACAACACTGTTAAGTTGTCCCTGACACAGAGGGCAACACTCTTTATGACCTCTTATCATCATTTTACATTTTGGGCAATACTGCATTATATATATCTCCAATCACAATTTGTTGTCATAATCATTTGTTGCCAGTTCAACAGATACTCCCATAGACGTCAGGCGTCTGAAGAAGTTGAGCATAACCTTATGTGTCTTATATGGTGATACCTCGCCAAATACCATCTTGTCACCAAATGAGCAAACGCAAATCTGCTGAGACTGAGCTGTCATAAACGCACTGAACCTGTCTATATAATCAGATACTTCGTCTGGCATCTTAATTCTGCCAAGGTTAGACATAGAACTTGTAATACCCTTTTTAGTTGCTCTGTCAAATCTTGATATTGTAAAATCCTTGACAATAAGTGGCGCTACTTTAACTGCTATATTATGTTCAAGTGCAGAATAGGAATTCATATTCTGTCTGATATTTTCCTCTGAGAGCTGTCTGTCAAAAGACTCTTTTACACTGTTTATAATTGTCTCAATCTGACCGTCATAGTCTGCAGGATCAAAATCAATCTTAATTACGCCATAGAAATTTCTGGCTGTCGCAGAATAAAAGAACTGTCTAAGATTGACAGGTACACTTACTACAACATGCCTTTTCATCTGTCTAAGTGACATGCCATCTATAACTGCAGCTATATAAACCGCTGTAGCGAGAACACCTACTGTTGTATTATATTTCTTGGAAATATCAACAAATTTTCTGGCAGATACTGTACCTTCCACGAGATGAGGCTCCATATTCTCATCTTTTTCTCCAGAAAGCTGATACGCTTTGACTTTAGACAAGTCCTTAAGTTGTTTAAGACCTCGCTGTCTTTGATAGAACTGTCTGAACGCATCATTATTTTTTTCTTCTACTGATGATACATCATCACCAAGATCTTCAACCTTTATTCCATGCTTGATACTCAGATACTTTATTATAAGTCGTCTAAAAAACATAAAGGCGCCTGTTCCATCTGCAAGAACATGGAACATCTCAAGATTTATTCTTCTGCCATAGAAATTTACTCTGTAGAGAAGATTTTTTCTACCAGGAATATATAATGGACTACATGCTGGAAGGTTGTCATCTTCTACCTTTGGCATTATATTAGTATCTTCCATGTAGTACCAGAATAAACCTCTCTTTAGAATACAATTAAAAAATGAAAAATCAGGAATAACCTCATTTAATGCCATTTGGAGGATTCCACCATCTACTTCTTCCTTGAGCTCACATGAAATTCTAAAAACTCTTGTGTTTGCTCCCTTTGCTGTTGAAGGAATAATCTTTGCTGCATTATCAAGTTTATACCACTTTGTGTTACGTTCCATTTATACCCACAATTCCTTTATATATTTTAAGGACTGCACATTATGAGTCCATTATTTATTTTATTCCAAACATAATAATTATACTCTTAGGACTAGGCAATTCACAAGCTATTTGCTAAAATATAGACCACACCTAATTACACGGAGCCTGTTTTTATGAAAAATATCGATTTTAAGTATGCATTTATAATGTTCATAGCCATTATCTTAGGAGCTCTTTTCACGAGCCTATTTTTCAAAATTATTTTTTAATTAAACAAATATAAAAAGATGATAAACTCTTCTGTATTCATACCAATTAGAGGATGATTCATGCTAAAATATTTTATATTTTAAATATAAGGGGAAGAGGAGAATTTTAAAGTGGGCCATGCGACTTATTATGCAGAAGCAAATATAGTATGCATTCTTTTTCTAACAATTATCCATCACCAACTTAATAAAGTCTCTGACAAAAGCCTCCAGCAGGTGATGTTTACTAATGTACTGAACTGCCTTAATGCATATTTTTTGTCAGATATATTCTGGATTCTAGTAAAAGAGAATTATATAGAATGTTCAACAAGCGGCAAATATATCAGCAATATTGTGCCTTTTATTCTTATTATCCTGGCTTCTTTTTTTTGGTTTTTGTATGTAGAAGCTGTAATGAATAACAACATAGCAAGGCAGCCTAAACTACTTATTCCAGCAGCCATTCCATTTATTATTGCATCTGCTTTTATAATCAGTGCACCTTATACCGGCTTTGTATTTGATATAAATGCTGTAGGAAACTTTTCCTACACAAGCTTTTATCATATACTCATGATAGTTCCAACATTATACCTTTTAATATCATCTATTACTGCAACCAAAATGATACACAAAAAAGGCAGATATAATAATTACAACCGTAACAGGGCATTTGTGTTCTTTCCCATTGCACCTGTAATAGCCGGATATCTGCAAACTATTTTTACTACTGCTCCTATCCTGTGCTACATAATGACAATAGGAATTACATATGTTTATATCTCAGTTATACAAGGGATGATTACTATAGATACACTTACTCAGACCAATAACAGATCTCTTATGTTCAAATATCTTTCATCCAAGATGAGAACGCATGAGGAAGGCCTGTCACTATTTACACTGATTATAGACATAGATTCTCTCGAAAATATCAATTCTAATTTTGGACGAGATGAAGGTGATAAAGCGCTCAAAAAGGTTGCTGATGCCATAAAAGAAGCCTGCTCAAGTCAGCGCAGCAGATTCTTTGTTTCAAGATATGGCGGTGATGCCTTTATAGTAATTGCAGAAGTTGAATATAAAGCAGAAGCCAGCTGGCTTGCTGATAAGATTAAAAGTAATGTACGTCTAATAGGAGAGCATTCCAATTTACCTTACAAACTGTCTGTAAGCATTGGAATTGCAGGATATGATTACATGGAGCCAATTACTCCATCAGCTCTTATTGCAAGAGCCGATACAAATCTTCAAAAAAACAAAGCCTCAGCATCTTAAGATGCCGGGGCTTTTATTATAAATATATACAAATATAATCTATGTATTTACATTCTCTGTGCAATCGCTGACAGTGCATCAAATTCTGAGTCAAATACCCCTCCCATCGCTTCAAGCTCTTCCCAGGTGTACCATGATCCAGATAGTTGGACTCCTTTTACAGATATATCAGAAACTATTACCATAGACGGCTTGTTATTAACAACAATATATGCTGTTCTGTTAAGAGCAAATGGGAAATAGTAAACATGCCCTGTATCAATCAATAGATTCAGATTATCTATAGATATTTTTTTTGATAAGATTTCCGATTTAATCATAATCCCGCCCCTGTCGTCGATTAACCTACATTACCATTTATTCTTTGTCAAAGCTCTCGTTATAAACCGTATAATGACCTTTTCCATTTTTCTTAGTAACATACAATGCTTTATCTGCTTTCTTGTATAATTCCTCAAATTCATTACTATCATCAGGACAAATAGCTATACCTATAGAAACAGATAGTATATCTCTTACTTTGTCATCTTCATAACCGTCATGAATCTGTCTCTGAAGCTTTGTAGCGATCTTTTCAGGATCCTGTTTGTCACTTATATCATACATAAAAATCATAAATTCATCGCCGCCAACTCTTCCAACTACATCCTTGCCTTTGAAATTCTGCGATAAAATCTTACCAACATATGCAAGAACCTCATCTCCTACAGAATGTCCAAAGCTGTCATTGATATTCTTGAAATCATCAACATCCATCATAATGAGTGCGCCAATCTTTTTCTTCTTACGTATATTGACAAGTATATTCCTGATAAACTCTTCTGTAGCGCCCTTATTTAATAGCTGAGTTAGAGGATCTTTATCAGCCTTTAGTTTAAGCTCCAACTCTTCTATCTTCTTGGCATTAATATCCGATACTAATCCTAAAATATGTGTTATATAGCCATCTTGTCCGGCAACACTCATCACATTACATTTATACCATTTGTAATCTTCACTATCTGTCTGATATGGAACCGCTCTATATTCAAATGAATCCTTCCTGATTCTTTTCATCGCAGATTTTATAGTATCTACAAATAGTTTCCTATCTTCTGGATGAATTCCTGATGTATCTACATTTTCCAAATATTTATCAACTATATATTCCTTTGGTATATGTCTATCAGTATTTTCCTTGATTACACATACATCCGTTCTTACATTGAAGTCAAAGCTAATAGTAGATTCTATAAGCGTATTCATGAGCTCATTCTGTATCTTGAGCTCATTCTCGACATTCTTTTCATCAGTACAGTCTAGAATAATACAGGCAATAGTGCTCTCGTTTCCTTTTCTGTCAAATAGATTGCCTCTAAGCCTCATCCAGGCAAGGCCTCCCTGCATGGTGACATATCTGAATTCAAATTCTATTGAGCCATTATCAGCCAGAATATCTCTAATTCCATATTTAACTTTATCAAAATCTTCTGGTAATATTGCCTTATCAGCATTATTCAGCAGCATCTCCGTCTCTTTTTTGCTAATTCCAAGCATACGGGAAAAACCATCATTTATGAACTCAAAACGATAGTCATAGGTACTAGTATTAATTTTAATCAAGCAGATTCCACCAACTATATTGTTGACAAAAATCGCTATCTGCTCATTCAGTTCCTGCTTGTTCATTAAATGCTAATCCTCATGAAAAAAATCCCAGCATTGCATAAAAGAATCCATATTATTTATGCTTACTATTTAATTTTAATTTTTATCAATGTTATTATCAATAAAATAAATATAAAATATCGTTAAATAAAAGGCTTTTATCCGTACTGATAAAAGCCTTTTTATTTATAGACGCTTCATAATATAAGCGTTATGTATTTAATTAGTAGCAGTTTCAATTATATAATTGTCACAGTCTACACATTCATTAGAAACTGCTCTTTTTTCCTTCTCTTTATCAGGAAGGACATTAGTCATACTGTGAAGACCAAGAACTATAGTAGAACTGTTATGTAATAACGCTGAAGTAGCCGGTGCTAAAACTCCCATAAGACCAAGTCCTATAAGACCTAAATTGAATCCAATAACAAATCTGTAATTAAATCTGATCCTGTTCATCAAATTATCACTTATCTGTTTGAGAGTTACCAGCTGGTACAAATCATTTTCAGATATTGTTATATCAGCAATTTCTCTTGCCAGATGAGCTCCTTCACTAATAGCTATTCCAGCATCTGCCTCTGATAATGCAGGTGAATCATTGATACCATCACCTATCATTACTACCTTATGTCCGCCTTCTTTAGCCTTTCTGACAAAATTAGCTTTGTCTTCCGGAAGGACTTCTGCATAGAATGAATCTACTCCAACCTTGTGGGCTACATTTCTGGCTGTATGCTTGGAATCACCTGTCATCATTACAATATTGTTAAATCCAACATCGTGAAGTTTACTAATAACATCAGGAGCCTCTTCTCTAAGAGGATCTTCAAGGCATATAACAGCTGCAAGTTTGCCACCAATAGCCATGAACAATCTAGAATATTCTTTGGATATATTATCAAGCTTGTCCTGCTCGTCTTCTGGCACTATGCAGTTCTCATCCTCAAATACGAAATGCCAACTTCCTATAACGACCTTACTGCCTTCTATAGTTGATGCTATTCCATGAGCGACAACATACTCCACTTCCTTGTGCATTTCCTCATGCACAAGGCCTTTCTTTTCAGCTTCTGCAACTACAGCATTTGCTATAGAATGAGGATAATGTTCTTCCAGACAAGCGGCTATTCTGAGCATTTCATCCCTATCTCCGCCTCCAAAAGGTATAACATCAACAACTGTAGGAACAGCCTTGGTAAGTGTACCTGTCTTATCAAATACAAGTGTGTCAGCATCTGATACTGCTTCCAGGAATTTACCACCCTTAACTGTAATATGATGGTCCTGACATTCTCTCATAGCAGATAGCACTGCAACAGGCATTGACAATTTAAGCGCACATGAGAAATCAACCATCAGTATAGAAATAGCCTTTGTAGCATTTCTTGTAAGAAGGAATGTAAGCATTGTACCAAGGAAACTATATGGTACAAGTCCGTCTGCAAGATGCTCTGCTCTAGATTCAACACCAGACTTAAGCTGTTCTGATTCTTCTATCATCTTGATGATCTTCTCATATCTTGTAGATCCAGATGCCTTCTTGACCTCAATCATAAGGTCACCTTCTTCTACAACAGTACCTGCATATACATAAGCACCCTGATCCTTTTTGACAGGAATACCTTCACCTGTAAGTGAAGCCTGATTGACCATTGATACACCGCCGACAACTATACCATCAAGAGGAATAACATTTCCCACTCTTACTGATATGATATCGCCTTCCTGTATCTGCCCAATTGGTAACAAAACTTCTGTATTATTATTCTTAAGCCATACCTTATCAGCTTTTAGAGACATGCTCTGAGCCAAATCCTCTACAGACTTCTTGTGTGTCCACTCTTCAAGCAAATCTCCTATACCTAATAAGAACATTACAGAATTGGCTGTCGTATAATCACCTCTTAGTATGGAAACCACTATGGCTGTAGCATCCAGAACAGATACTTCTAGTCTTCTATCTATAAACAGGCTCTTAAGAGCTCTTAATACGAAACGCGAAGCTCTGATATATGCCAAAACCATTCTAATTGGGGATGGCAATATAAATCGCATTACATAATGTCTTATAACTCTGAATATAAGTTTTTCCTTATATTCAACCATAAGAGCTCTTCCAGTATGTTCAGGAACAAGCGCAAGTGTATTATCATCCTCAAATGAGAACTTTAATATACCACTTAGAAGCTTTTGCCTGTCGCCCTTATAATAGACAACAGCATCGGCACTTCTCTCATATACAATTACTTTTTCAACACCTGGTAATGATAACAGATAATATTGCAAAATATCCGCCTGCTCGAACGTATATCTCTTAGACGGCATTGAGAATCTGATTCTGCCAGGTATTTCATGTTTAATAATTATTTTCACTCAGTCACTTCCTGATCTTCCTTAGCAGCTCTTTCACAGTTAATCTGCTTAGCCTCTGCCAAAACATCACCTGCATTTTCCTGAATCTTATTAGCTGTGTCTACAACACACTCTTTAGCTCTCAGAACTGCAGCTGTTGTATGTGTATAGCACTTTTTGGCATCCTTACTAGATAAAATCTTAACACCAGCTGTGCCAAAAAGAACACCTCCTAAAAATAATCCAACCTTTCCAAGTCTATCCATAATAAATCTCCTTTCAAAAAAATGGTTTAAAAATAACCAGAACTAAAAATACTTACAAATGCAAAATACTTAAATTGAATTTTGTATTATCAAAATAACATATATTTCGAGTTTTGTGTACCCTGTTTATAGCATGAACCCCAGCCTAGTTAGGGTATTACAACAGATTTTATTAGTGTTTTGGGCACTTTTAGTTCTTAAAAATCAAAAAAATAATTTTCTTATTTTTTTATGAACAAAGCCCTATTTTATAGGCTTTTGAGACTAATTTTCATTATCACAGTATGTAATAGTATTTTTTATATAAAAAAAAAGAATTAGCGTATGTTAACGTTTTTTAGTTAACACATGCTAATTCTTTTATATATCATCTCTATTTCTATTATTGAAGTACTTATCTATTAGATATTGTAATTTCTAGCTCCAAATATTCCTGTTCCAACTCTTACAAAAGTAGCTCCTTCTTCTATAGCAACCTCATAATCACCTGTCATTCCCATAGACAATACATCCATTTTATGATCCAGTATATCTTTTTCATTTATAGAATCCTTCAAATTTTTTAACATGTTAAAATAACCGCGGTTAGATTCTGGATTTTCTGTATAAGGAGCAATTGTCATAAGACCTCTTACATTAACATGCTCAAAACCTGCAATTTCTCTTATAAAGTCCTCTGTTTCTGACACTTTTAAGCCAAACTTGCTATCCTCTTCTGCAACATTTACTTCACATAAAATATCCATTACAAGGTCATGCTTGGCTGCCTGCTTTTCAATTTCCTGTGCAAGTTTTAAATTATCTACAGAATGTATCATACATACTTTGCCTGGAAGATATTTGACTTTATTATTCTGAAGATGACCTATCATATGCCAGTCAAGTTTTTCAGTAATAGCTTCTGTCTTGTCTCTTATCTCCTGAACCTTATTTTCGCCAAAAACTGTTATTCCGCATCTCATAGCCTCACGGATGTCTTCAACAGGCTTAGTCTTACTAACAGCTATAAGTGTAACTTCACTTCTGTCTCTACCGCTTCTCTCACAAGCCTTACATATTCTCTCTTCTACAACTTTTAAATTTTCTTCTATAATGCTCATATGATTACCCAACTACTCCTGTTGATCCGAATCCGCCTGCGCCGCGAACAGTTTCGCTCAGTTCAGACACTTCGTTAAATGTAACTCCAAGGAATGGAAGAATAACTATCTGCGCTATTCTCTCCTGTGGCACAATTGTCCTTACTTCATCACTGTCGTTGTGGAGTGCAACTATTATCTCACCTCTGTAATCGGCATCAACAACTCCAACACAGTTTGCAGGTCTAAGTCCTTCCTTAGTAGCAAGTCCGCTTCTTGCAAAAATGCCTCCAAAGTAACCAGCAGGTATTTCCATTGCAAGTCCTGTTCCTACCTTAACAGTAGTATGTGGCTTAATAACAAGCTCCTCCTGCACGTCTGCATATAAATCATAACCTGCAGCATACTCACTACCTCTTGATGGAAGTGTAGCTGTATCTGTAAGCTTTTTGATGTTGATTTCCATTATTTCTACTATCCTTTCCTCTCATATATTATGCTATCACTTTATTAAAGTCTTTGCAGAAATCTACAAATTCAGTGACTGGTATTGCTTTAGAAAAATAAAATCCCTGTATATAATCAATTTTTCTAGTAAGAAGATAATCCTTTTGAGCTTCAGTTTCAACCCCTTCTACTATAGTTTTCATATCCATAGCCTGAACAAGTGTTATCATCTGCTCTAAGAGAATCTTTGCTTTTCTGGATTTTTGTGAGTTCCACAAAATTGATTTATCAACTTTTATATATTCAAAATCAATTTCTGGAAGTACTGCAGCATTAGAAAATCCTGTTCCAAAATCATCAAGTGAGAATCTAAATCCCTGTGCACTCAGCTTATCAATAGTCTGCATAAAAATGTCTTTATTAGAAGCAAAGGCTGATTCTGTTATCTCCAGATTGATTGTAGAAGTACTTATACCATATTTTTTTACAACATTTTTCATCTGCTCAGTAAGATTTCTCTGCATACACTGAATAGGTGAAAGATTGATTTCTATCTGTTCTATTCCATAATCTCTAAGTCTGTAATTGCTATAAAGTCTGCAAGCCTCTTCAAATACAAACTGTCCTACACGCACCACGCTTCCATTCTCTTCTGACATAGGGATAAACTCTTCAGAAGATATAAGGCCAAGCTTATCATCATATAACTGTACTAGAGCCTCTGCAGAACGAATACGGTCATGAGCAGCATCCCATATAGGCTGGAAGTATACCTGAAGTGTTCCTTTTTCAAGAGCCTTTTCAAGAGCAACCATTACTTCCTGTTTTCTCTTAATATATTTATACTCACATGCTTCTATTACTTTAGTATATTCATTATCACATCTGACATTAGTATTTATCAGATCCATCAGAAATTCCATTGATGAAATATCATCCGGGTAAATTATCTTATATACGTGAGCATGGAATGGAAGCTCCATTCCCTCATAATCCCACGCTGTAGTAAACATCCTTCTGATAATTTCTGAAATGTCACCAACCCAGCCTGAACTAAATGAATTATATGTAAGACCAAACTTACCTTCACCAAGATCATATATATTAAGCTTCTTATCAAGTGCAATCAGCTTTTCAGCAACAAATTTCTGAATATTAATACTCTTTTCATATCCAAGTGTTGCAGTTATAAGATGCATATTAGTAATTTTGACAACTATGAGCTCATACTTTTTGCCACTATTAATTACCATATTAACATCCTCATAGAATGCCTCTTTGGTGTATACACCTGAAATACTATTTCTCACTTCTCCCTGATCTTCTATCGTAAATAATAATCCAAGACATGAAATTGCCAGGAAAAAGAATTCCATATGCATTACAGGAACCTTCATCTGAATAATACAAGCTATGCTGGTACATGCATAGAACAACATTATTGATATGAACTTTCTCTTCCTGAAATTCCTTCTATATTTTATAAGATAAAAGAAACTGCTCAAAAGATATAAAGCACTATACCATACAAAAAAGAGTCTTAATCTAAAGTCAATAAAGACACCATCTTTTTCTACAACAAAAAGATAATTATTAAGTATAGGATTTAGAAGCAGAGCAATTACCATTCCAACTACAGGAACCGTGTACACAGCCTTAAATAAGTTCTTTCTGCCATATGCTGCACCAGATACAACTACAGCATACATAAATACCATATATGGAATTAATACATGAAAAATAGAATATGCATAATAAACTACTGCTGAATAATCTGAGATTCCATCTAATCCATGCATAAAAAACATAGTTTTAATAAAATCCAATCCAGTAGTTATAGCACATACAGAAAGCATTGATATAAAAATTTTATTCTGCGGCTTATGTAAGTCCTTATGATAAAACATGCAAAAAAACGTAAGCAAAAGAATTACTATAGCGCACAAATCAAAAGCATATACATTCATCATCATTCCATCATCTCCACCGAAAACAATTATAAAATCGGCATTTTCCCAAATTATCTAATATATAATACAATAAAAATATGTACTTAATCTTGAATGTATTCTTAAGATTTGTAATTAATTTTCAAATTTTATCCAGCAACCTGTTCTATATTTTCATTATCTGCAGATTCAGAAATCTCTGTATTAGTAACGCTATTCTTTTTATCTTCAGCAAAATCGGCTATTTCGCCGTCTGACTTTCTAGGTCCCCTTACACCAAAACTACCAACATACCTGCATTCCTTAATAACTTTGCGAACTTTGGCAAGTTCACTCTTGATATCCTGAGCGTTCTTGCATATAACTGTTGGAACACTATCTGAATTAAGTTCTACTCTAAAACCTTTTTCTTTCAAAGCTTTGTACATTTTAAGTTTATCAGTTGTACTGATTTCAGCTGTTTTATTATCCGTATTAGCCACAACACCCTCCTATGCCGCAATATATCTATATTACAGCCATTTCTAGTTTTTATAATATCATTATTTTTTGCAAAATGCAAACGCGTGTTCTGTATTTTTGAATCAAATACACAACACGCGCTCTATAATTTAATGCCTGATTTAATTTATACAAACATCTTTTGACACATCTTAATCAACAGAATTAACAACGCCTATGAATATAGGCATACCGGAAGTATTATCTACGATTGCATATACAAATGGTCGATTCAGTATAACACACTTTTCTTCCATATCAAGAGCAGTTCCCAGTACTACAGCTCCTGTAACGGCTGCAGCCCTTGTTCCCTCTCTGTCAACTTCTATATGAGTCTTATGCAATACTGAATCAATGAAAAGCCCCTCATTACTGCCAAAAAATCCGCTAAAATCCGCATCTGTTGTAAAGGCTGTTTCAATTCCCAATTTTTTAAGAGCCTCAGATATATCTGTATCATACTCATTTGTAAATTCAGGAAATCGTATGTTTACCTTTTCATCAGTCCTTGAATTAAATGCATTTATAAAATCCTCTCCGCTCAGCTCATTTATAAGCTCAGAAGGAGTTATTCCATCAAATGGAAGAAGTGCCATAAATGCATAGTCACCGCCCTCATAATCAAGTGTAAACCCTATTGAATTGCCGCATTCAACATAGCTGTTAACAGAGTCATGTATCATCGTTACACTCTGAACTGTTCCATCAAACGCTGTAAACTCATCATCTTCATAGATATCTATATCTGAGTAGCTCTCCTCCCATTTACCTTCAAATGAGAGTGCATTGAGTAGTATCATCTGAGAATCAGCTGGAAGACTTTCTACTATCTTTTTAATCATACCACTCGTATTATTATTTACCCATTGGTTCATCTCAGATACAGTTGAATTATCAAAAAGACTACTAAATACGTCTCCATAATATTTATCAGAAACTGTTCCAGCAAAATCTTCAGATAACTCCATATCACCATTTATCCATATACTGTCAGCGACATTCCATGTGCAGGACTCAGATGATTTAAGTCTGGTAATCTCTTCATACATAGCCTGATTATAATCATCAAGGCTCATATCCTTGCAAAAAAAATTCTGCATTTCATCAAGTGTCTGCCCCTTAGCACCATTCATTGTCATGCCAAGAGCTAACATAATAGAGCTCGGTGATATTAACACATTTTGCTCTTCCAAGTCAACATTATGTAATAAATTAAAAGCAACATCTGCTGTTACCTTTGATAAATCAGTATTTGCATTCATTGTAGTATCCCCCTCTTCTGATACTTCTGACTGATTATCTATAGTACCATCTTCATCTGAAAATACTTCATCTATGTTATTACTTGTGCCTTCATCAGAACTTTCAGTAACATTTTCTTCTACACTATTTTCTTCTATACTATTTTCTTCTATACTACTTTCTTCATTACTTTCACTATAATTATCAGTAATATCTGCTGTTGTATCAGAACACCCTGAAATGACAGTTATAACACTTGCAAGTACCAATGCTTCTGCTAACTTTTTCCTCATAAGTAATCCCCCTTTATCTCAAAATAGAAATAATAGAAAATATAAATCCAGGCAATTATCATTAAACCTAAAAGCTTTGCAAATCCTTTGTTTTGTTTTATTATTACATATGTTTTAACTATTATAAATGGAGTTTATTCAAATGAATCAAAAATTATTATCAAATAACCATTTTAGAGGTATTATTCATATTCTTTTATCAGCACTATTTTTCTCTTTAATGTCCTTTTTTGTAAGACTTTCCGGAGATGTTCCAACTATGCAGAAGGCATTTTTTAGAAATGCAATTGCTGCTGTAATTGCTACTTATATTTTAATCAGATCAGGAGACGGATTCAAGGTTCCAAAGGATTCCTGGGTTTCACTTTTTCTTAGATCCGCTTTTGGAACAACAGGTCTTATTCTGAATTTCTGGGCTATTGATCATCTTGGCATAGCAGATTCCAATATGCTTAATAAGATGTCACCATTTTTTGCTATAATCATGTCCATATTTATATTGTCAGAGATTCCATCAAGATTTGAGATATTAAGTGTAATAATAGCTCTTATAGGTTCAGCCTTTGTAATTAAACCTTCAATGGGTCTTGCATCTATCCCGGCACTTGTTGGTCTGCTTGGAGGGTTCTGTGCAGGAACAGCCTATACCTTCCTTAGAAAAATAGGTACTCATGGAGTTAAGGGACCAAAAATAGTTTTTTATTTCTCTATGTTCTCAACAATCGTATGTCTGCCATATTTGCTACTAAATTATCATCCAATGTCAGGCATTCAGCTCCTATATCTGCTACTTGCTGGTAGCTGCGCAGCAGTCGCACAGCTCAATATAACTGCGGCTTATACATTTGCGCCAGCCAAGGATATTTCCGTATTTGACTACACTCAGGTATTATTTGCAGCTATTCTGGGCATTCTCTTTTTAGGAGATATCCCAGATGTCTTCAGTTTCATCGGATACGCAATAATAATCGGAATCGCCATCATCAAATGGTACATTTCATTAAAACGTTCAAAATAGAAATCGGGCCAAATGCCCCGATTTCTATTTTGTGTTAATTACAAAAACTTCCCACACCCCTCCATGCGATAAAACAGTCATCTACTCGCTTTA
>CAMJFD010000041.1 GCA_946404845.1 uncultured Butyrivibrio sp.
ATATGTTGCCTTCAGCAACCGCGCTCGGCGCGAGCATGTTGCAAGCAACATGCTTGTTGAATATTTATTTAATTTTTGAGCCTGTTATGGCTCTTTATTCTTTACACAAGCACTTTTGTATGGTAAAGTGGTAGCGAAATAAAAAACAGATTAATTTCACTACGTTTTTATCATGAAAACGAATGGAGGACATTATGAAAAAGAAAATTATTGCTAGTATTTTATTAGGAACAATGATGATGCAGCTCGTAGCTTGTGGTTCATCAGATACAACAGAAACAGCAGATACAGTAGCAACAGAAGAATCAGAAGAGAGTGCTACTGTAGAAGTTGCTGAAGAAACAGATGCAGATGCTGCTGAAAGCGATGTGGCTTATATACAGGAAAAGGGTACACTTATCGTTGGTATCACAGATTTTGCTCCTATGGATTATAAGGATGATAATGGAGAATGGATAGGCTTTGATGCTGATGTTGCTAAAAAGGTCGCAGAAGATCTCGGCGTTGAGATTCAGTTTGTAGAAATTGACTGGGATAATAAGATTCTTGAGCTTGAGAATAAGAGCATTGACGTTGTATGGAATGGTATGACACTTACAGATGAAGTTACAAATGCCATGGAGTGTACAAACGCATATTGTAACAATGCGCAGGTAGTAGTTGTTGCAAGTGATGTAGCAGACCAGTATCAGGATGAAGCAAGTCTTGCAGAACTTGCATTTGCAGTAGAGGCTGGTTCAGCCG
The DNA here is from genome assembly GCA_946404845.1 of uncultured Butyrivibrio sp. GTDB lineage: Bacteria > Bacillota > Clostridia > Lachnospirales > Lachnospiraceae > Butyrivibrio. The sequence continues at coordinate 745 of CAMJFD010000041.1, forward strand.
GAGAAGCTGCAGCTCAGGAACTTGGTCTTGATTATACATCTCTTTCATCACAGTCAGATACACTTATGGAAGTATCAGCTGGTACATCTAATGCATGTATCATCGACCTTCTCATGGCTGGTGCTATGATCGGTGAGGGTACAAGTTATCCAGAACTCACACACACTGTTGAACTTACAACAGAAGAGTATGGTGTTGGCTGCAGAAAGGGTTCAGATCTTGCAGCATATCTTAATGACGAATTTAAGTCTATGTATGATGACGGAAGTCTTCAGACAATCGCTGAGACATATGGTGTTCAGGACGCTATTGTAGCTCAGTAATATTATATTGAAATTATAGGTGATTTTATGTTTTGGACAGTAACACTTTCATTATTAAAGGGATTTGGTGAAACACTTGCACTTTTCTCACTCACCCTTATATTCTCGCTTCCACTAGGACTCTTGATAAGCCTTGGCTCTATGAGAAAAAGTCCTATTGTGAGAATGCCAATAAGATTCATAATATGGGTAGTAAGAGGAACGCCTCTTATGTTACAGCTACTTGTAATATATTATGGACCTGGAATTATATTACATCAGAATATATGGGGAATGGGATCATCAGGCAGATTTATAGCTGCTGTAGTCGCATTTGTTCTTAATTATGCCTGCTATTTCTCGGAAATATACAGAGGTGGCATTCAGTCAATTCCGGTTGGTCAGTATGAAGCTGGTCAGGTATTGGGACTTACCAGAAAACAGATATTCTGGAATATTACACTTCTGCAGGTGATTAAGAGAATCATTCCACCTATCTCAAATGAAATAATTACACTAGTCAAGGATACTTCACTTGCCAGAGTTATAGCTGTTTATGAGATTATATGGGAAGGTCAGGCGTTTATTAAGAGTGCAGGTATTATCTGGCCACTGTTCTATACAGGAGCTTTCTATCTGATATTCAGCGGTCTTTTGACAATACTTTTTGGATATATAGAGAAGAGATTATCATACTTCAAATAAGAAGTATTCAGTATTTTAATAAATGAGGTAATTATGGCAATATTAGAAGTACGAAACCTAAAAAAGACATTTGATCATACTAATGTATTAAAAGATATAAGTTTTAAAATGGAAGAGGGCGAAGCTCTTTCAATTATAGGTTCATCTGGAAGTGGTAAGACAACACTTCTCAGATGCCTTAACTGGCTTGAAACAGCAGATGAAGGACAGATAATAGTAAGAGATAAAGTCCTGTTTGATGCAGCAGATACTTCCAAAAAGAGCGATGCGCAGATACGTGAGAACAGACGCCATTTTGGGCTTGTGTTCCAATCATTCAACCTGTTTCCACAGTATACAGCTCTTGAAAATGTTATGCTGGCTCCTAAGCTAAATGCAGAGGATACCAGAAGCGTAGCAGAGATAGAACAGAATGCCAGAGAATTACTGGATCAGATGGGATTATCCAATCGTATGGATAATTATCCTCATCAGTTATCTGGTGGACAGCAGCAGAGAGTTGCTATTGCAAGAGCACTTGCTCTTCATCCGGATATTCTGTGTTTTGATGAGCCTACATCAGCTCTTGATCCTGAGCTTACAGGTGAAGTTCTGAAGGTTATAAGAGGTCTTGCAGAGAAGAATACCACTATGATAATAGTTACTCACGAGATGTCATTTGCCAGAGATGTATCTGACAAGATTATCTTTATGGATGATGGCTATATCCTTGAACAGGGTACTCCTCAGGAAGTGATTGATAATCCTAAGGAAGAGAGAACTAGACAGTTTATAAATGGTATAAAGATATGATTTAGTATTATTCCATAGTAGATATATTAGTTACAAAATAGAATGTGAATCAACATAATTATAAATGGACGCAAAAATGCGTGTGCCGGGGAGCACACGCACTCTGCAAGGAATTTTATAAAATAAGGAGAGCAAAAACAAAACTTTAGGGTTTAGTTTTGTTTAAAGGAGGCTAATTAAAATAACCTGGTAAATAATTGTTCTAATTATTTACACTATATATATCGGCACCTTATTTCTTTCCTTAACCCCTCATTGCAATTATTTTTCATTTTGCCAGGGCTTAATTCAGAATATATCCATAAAGCACCTGGGGTATCCCCCATAATAATAAATTATGGGTCCTTGTCTAATTGATGAAGTCTATAATATCTCCCCCTCATTGGAAATATATAAATCGAACAAGTTATAAACAAAGACCTATGTTTTTGAAAACTCTAAATCGTTTTCGTAATTAAATAATACTATATATTGATAATTTATGCAACTATTTTTTATACATTTTGTATTTTTAGGAATTTTGTATATTTTTTCTTTTGTAATTCTTCATTTTATATTAATTATTTCTTTCGTTTTTGTTCGAATACTACCTTTTGGGGTGAAAACAAAAACATAATCACGATATATCAGCAACAGACTGACCTTCGAATAATTGCCCCTCTACTACCACCTGTTCTATAAGAGTTGTCTTAGGCCTTGTAATCAGATCAATTAACTTGTTAGCTGCAATCTTGCCTAGCATTTCCGTATTCTGACTGATAGAAGTTATCTGGGGATTTAATAGCTGTGCAATAGGAATTCCATCATAACCGGCAACAGATATATCTTCCGGAACACGAAGTCCTTTTTCATGAATGGCATTGATTCCGCCAAAACATGCAAAATCATCCGGATACAAAATACAAGTAGGCGGATCAGGGAGTTCTAAAAGCTCTAATGTCCTCTTATAACTAAGCTCAGTATTTCTATATGCTGCTTCAAGGATATATTCATCTGGTACAGATAATCCGAGTTCCTCAGCAGTCTTATAAAAACTAGACAGCCTATTCTGAGTAACAGCTGAATCAGCACCGTGAATATATGCAATCTTACGGTGTCCCTTATTATATACATATGTAAGAAGATCTCTTATTCCCTTTACATTGTCTGATGTGACAGCAATCCTGTTATTAAAAATATGATCTATAGTAACAACAGGAATATTACCTCTTATAAGTTCTTCAACTTCAGGATCCATGAAATCTATACATGCTATAACTATGCCATCAAATCCGCGATATCTTGCATGTGCAAGGTAAGACATATTATTGTTCTTGCTCTCACTGATAAAAGTGATATCAAATCCCTTCTCCTCAGCAGTTCTCTTAAAACTGTCCAGAACTCTTGCAAAATAATCATGAGTAAGTCCATTTCTGGCACCATCTACAAAGAGCACGCCTATATTATTGGTTCTGTTAGTCTTAAGGGCCTTTGCTGCAGAGTTAGGGAAATACCCCATTTTCTCTGCTATAAGTCTTATATGATCCTTAGTCTCCTGACCAATATCATCATGATCATTAAGAGCCTTGCTGACTGTAGCTACTGATACTTCACAGGCAGCGGCTATATCTTTCATAGATACCATTTTACGTCCCATAGTTACCTCAATTTTCTTAAACGTTTACGCACTGTATTTTTGCTTTTTAGTAATTATATTTAAATATTTCAAATCCTAAATAACCTAATATAGCTGATTTTTAGATATATTATATAGCTTATTTATCCAAAATAAAACTATTTTTATCATCAGATTATTCTACTTAAAACTTAATTTTTGATACCAGTTTTTATTAAAATAATCAGTTATAAATGAAGTTATAGATCATGATGATATTTAATTACTTTTAATCTGTTTATATAGTTATTTGGGCAATATTATCAGTTTTTTACCGTATTTTATATTTAAAATTCTCTGTTGCAATAATCATATGTCGACATTATAATAAGCTTAAGAATTCTACTTAAACGATTGAGTAAATAATTAGTAGTATAAAAAATGGGAGGTTCATAATGAAATTTGGTTTTTTTGATGATGCCAACAGAGAATATGTCATCACTACACCTAAGACTCCTTTACCATGGATCAACTACCTTGGTAATAAGGATTTCTTCTCACTAATTTCAAATACCTGCGGAGGCTATTCATTCTATAAGGATGCCAAGCTCCTCCGTCTTACAAGATACCGTTACAACAATGTTCCATATGATAATAATGGTAAATACATATATATCAAGAATGGTGATACTGTATGGAATCCAGGCTGGCAGCCAGTTAAGACTGCTCTTGATTCATATGAATGCAGACATGGTCTTGGATACAGTAAATTCACATCATCCAAGGACAGTATCAAGGCTTCTCTCCTGACATTCGTACCAATGAATGACAGCTGCGAAGTAACACAGCTACAAGTAACTAATGAAGGTAGCACCAAAGCTGATCTTCAGGTGTTCTCTTATGTTGAGTTCTGTCTGTGGAATGCAGATGATGATATGAAGAACTTCCAGAGAAACTTAAGTACCGGTGAAGTTGAAGTTGTAGACAGTACTATTTTCCATAAAACAGAATACAGAGAAAGACGTAATCACTACGCTGTATACTCTGTAAATACTAAGGTTGATGGATTTGACACAAGTCGTGACGAATTCCTTGGTGCATACAATGGACCAGATCATCCGGATGCAGTTCTTGAAGGTAAGTCTCGTAATTCAGTTGCAAGTGGATGGTCACCAATTGCATCTCATCAGCTGAACGTATCTCTTGAGCCAGGTGAGACTAAGTCATTCATATTTGTCTTGGGATATGTTGAGAATCCAGAAGATGAGAAATGGGAATCACATCAGGTAATTAACAAGAAGCGTGCATGGGAACTTCTTGACAGATATAAGACAGATGCAGATGTAGAGACAGCTCTCGCTGAGCTTAAAGATTACTGGAACGAACTCCTCTCTATCTACCACGTTGAATCTTCTAATGAAAAGGTAGACAGAATGGTTAATATCTGGAACCAGTACCAGTGTATGGTTACATTTAATATGTCTCGTTCTGCTTCTTATTATGAATCAGGTATAGGACGTGGTATGGGATTCAGAGATTCTTGTCAGGATCTGCTTGGATTCGTACATCTGATTCCAGACCGTGCAAGAGAGAGAATTATTGATATTGCATCTACTCAGTTCCAGGATGGTAGCGCATATCACCAGTATCAGCCACTTACTAAGAAGGGTAACTCAGATATTGGTAGTGGATTCAATGATGATCCATTATGGCTCATTGCCGGTACAAGCGCATATATAAGAGAAACAGGTGATGTATCTATCCTCAAGGAGATGGTTCCTTATGATAATGATATGTCAGTTGCTACTACACTTATGGGTCACCTTAAGAGATCATTTGATTATATTGTTAACCACAAGGGTCCTCATGAACTGCCACTTATCGGACGTGCTGACTGGAATGACTGTCTGAACCTTAACTGCTTCTCAGAGCATCCAGGTGAATCCTTCCAGACATTTGGTCCAAGTGAAGGTCCAGTTGCTGAATCAGTATTCATCGCTGGTATGTTTGTAAAATACGGTGAAGAGTATGCTCAGCTGTGCGAGATTCTCGGAGACAATGACGAAGCAAAGTATGCTCGTGCAGAAGTTGAAAAGATGTACAAGGCTGTTACAACCGCTGGTTGGGACGGCGAATGGTTCGTAAGAGCATATGATGCATATTCTAACAAGGTTGGTTCTAAGGAATGTAAGGAAGGTCAGATCTACATTGAGCCACAGGGCTTCTGTGTACTGGCTGGAATTGGTGTAAAAGAAGGTCTTGCTGAAAAGGCTCTTAAGTCTGTAAAGGAAAGACTTGATACAAAGTATGGCGTAATGATCTTACAGCCTGCTTATACAGAATATCATCTTGAGCTTGGTGAAGTATCAAGTTACCCACCAGGATACAAGGAAAATGCTGGTATATTCTGTCATAACAATCCTTGGGTTTCTATTGCAGAAACAGTACTAGGACACGGTGACAGAGCATTTGAAATATACCAGAAGACATGTCCTGCATATATCGAAGATATAAGCGAGATTCACTGCACAGAGCCATATGTATATTCACAGATGGTTGCAGGAAGAGATGCCAAGTTCTTTGGTCAGGGCAAAAACAGCTGGCTTACAGGTACAGCTGCATGGACATTTGTTAATATCTCTCAGTACATTCTGGGTGTATATCCTACACACAACGGTCTTTCAGTTGATCCATGTATCCCTGAAGGATTTGGAGATTTCACTATTACCAGAAAGTACAGAGGTGTTAAATATAATATTACAGTTAATAACAGTGCAGGCGTTCAGAAGGGCGTAGATCATCTTGTAGTAGATGGCGTTTCTGTAGATGGCACAGTTATTCCATACGATGCTTCCAAGAAGGAAGTAAACGTAGAAGTAGTAATGGGCTAATAAGCCAGATTACATTGCTTTTTCATCCTTTTATTAAAAAGTCAAGACTCGCTCGCGAGTCTTGAGCGCCGGATTCGGGTCTGCTTCAGCAGACAAATTCCTGTCCGAATCCGTGCGCATCCTCGCGGAGCGTTTAACTCAGTCGGAGCTTGTACCCCGACTGAGTTAAACCCTAATAGAAAAGCGGAAGTCGACCCGGACTTCCGCTTTTCGCTTGTATAAAAAAATTAACCTAGGATTTGGGGTGTAGAGATTTTGGCATGTTATAATATGATGTAGGGGTCAAAAGCCTTTTTGATGCCTGCATCGAATTAGAGGGGAGAATCAGATGTCAAAAGAAAAGAAAAAGCTTGAGTTCAGATACTATGACATTCCCAGAGGGGGATATGTAATGGCCAAATTAGGGGATATGTGGATAAGAGAATATGGCTATGATACAGGCGATATGCTCCACTTCCACAACTATATGGAAATTGGTTATTGCTATAATGGTCATGGCAGACTCATCATAGAAGATACTACATATAAATACAAAGACAAAATGTTCAGCATCATTCCAGAGAATATTCCTCATACAACAATTAGTGATAAAGGTAATTTATGTAAATGGGAGTTTCTATTCATTAATATAAAAGACTTTGTTACAAATGAAATGAACCTTGAAGATATCAGTACTGAAGAAATCCTTACTATTATTAATAGAAAAGGACGTTTTATGAATGTCAGTGATAATAAGGATCTTAATAGCATCATTCAGAGAATTATTGAAGAGTGCCGTAGTCAGGACAGATATTATAAAGATAATATCAAGTTCTTGCTGTCTGCTCTTGTGATCGAACTATTAAGAATACATGAGAATGAAGGCGGATCTATCAGAAAACAGAAGACCAATAATTATATCAAGAAGTCAATGGAATATGTTTCTGAACATTACAGTGAGGAAGTCAGTATAACAGATATGGCCAGAGTATGCGGCCTTAGTGAGAGCCATTTTAGGAGAGTATTTGAAGAGAGCATGAATATGAAACCTCTCGATTATGTCAATATGATCAGAATACAGGAAGCCTGTAAACTGATTCATAAGGGAGGAATGTCCATGAATGATCTGTGTTATAAGGTTGGATATACTACTCCATCTACATTTAATAGGAATTTCAAGAAATTTACTGAAAAAACTCCTAATGAATGGAAAAGAGAAAATTACGACAAGAACTTGTCAGAATGCAGTATTTCTGCGCAAAAAGGATGGGAATTTGAAAATCAATGAGCGTTTTTGCATAAAATGTGGTTGTTTATAACCACATTTTTTTATTTCATAGGTTATAATTTATATATACCAATTAGAAAACAGAATTTTTTTGTGCAAGATTACCACGCGTTCATAGAATGTTCATATCTGATTCACAAATAATTCTGCAGTTTTCACAAGGAGGGTTTATATGAAAAAGAAATTAGTATCAATGATGCTTGTTGGAGCAATGACAGTTACAGCCATTACTGGTTGCGGTTCATCTGGCACAACAGAGACAGCTGAGACAACAGAAGAGACAGCTGAGACTACAGAAGAGTCAGCAGAGGCTACAGAAGAAACAGCCGAAGCTACAGAAGAGACAGCTGAGACAACAGAAGCTGCAGCAGCTTCTGAAGAAGGTAGTAATACTCTTACTGTTTGGGCATGGGATGCAAATTTCAATATTCCAGCTCTTGAAGCAGCAGCTGAAGATTATAAGGCTAATGTAGATTCTACATTTGAACTTAACATCGTTGAGCAGTCACAGTCATCTGACGTAGAAGATGCTATTACTCTTGCAGGTTCATCAGGAGATTATAGTGCTCTTCCAGATATCGTTCTTTTCCAGGATCACTACATTCAGAGATATGTAGCTGATTATCCAGATGCTTGGAATACTCTTGAAGGTGCTGATATCGATTGGGATGATTTCGGTGCTGAGAAACTTTCATATTCAACAATTGATGGTGTACATTACGGTGTACCTGTAGATAACGGAACAGCTATTATGGCATATCGTGTAGATCTTCTGGAAGAAGCAGGATATACACTTGATGATATGACAGGCTGCACATGGGAGAAGTTCATTGAAGTTGGTAAAGCTGTTTATGAGAAGACAGGTAAGTACCTTCTGTGCATGGATGGTGATGGAAATGATCTTATCTACATGATGTTACAGGCTGAAGGTCAGTCACAGTTCACAGATGGTGTACCTAACTTCACAGAGAATGAGACTCTTAAGGAAGTATGTTCACTCATCGTACAGATGGCTCAGGAAAATGTTCTCTACCTTGCTAATGACTGGTCAGATTACACAGATCAGGCTATCCAGGGCGACATGGTTGCTGGTGTTATGAATGGTAACTGGATCATTCCTACAATCGAGCAGGTTAGTGATAACAGTGGTAAGTGGGAAATCACATCTCTTCCAACAATCAACGGTGGAGAAGGTTATGCTGCTAATGGTGGTTCATCACTTTATATCACAAGTAACAGCAAGAACGTAGAACTCGCTCAGAAGTTCCTTGCAGCTACATTCGGTGCAGGCAGCACAGCTACATATGATGCAGCACTTACAAATGGTGGCGTTATCACATGTTCAGCTAAGGCTGGTGAATCTGATGTTTACCAGCAGGGTGTTGAGTACTTCAATAATCAGGCTATCTATGCCAAGATTGTAGAAATGGGTGCTAACGTACCAGTTGTTGAGCAGAGTGATTATCACTACTCAGCAAGATCAGTACTTGCAACAGCTATCATCAATGCAATCAATGGTGCAGACCTTGATGCAGAGATTGAACAGGCTGAGTCAGATCTTAAGTTTGAAATGGGTATTAACTAATCTTTTCTAGAAGGTATTTATAAATAAAAATTGGGTTTAAAACTATCGGGGAATCGGTTTTGCCGATTCCCCAATTTATTCTAAAGACGCATTGTTATTAGAATCCATCTTAAAGGGGATGAACTACATGGACAACAAACACAAAAATTCAGTTAGAGCAAAACAAGACAGAGCAGGTTGGTATTTCCTGACACCTGCTACACTGCTCATTGCTATAATGAGCTTTTATCCTATAATTCAGGCACTCCTAACATCGTTTAAAACAGGTTCTTCTGCTGCAATGACATGGGCAGAACCTATTACATTTAATTACGCACGAATGTTCCAGGACAGACGTTTCATGACAGCAGTTGGAAACACTTTCCTGTATTTGATAGTGCAGGTTCCAATAATGCTGATCCTGGCAATATTACTTGCACAGTTACTTAATAACAAAGATGTAAAGTTCAGAGGACTTTTCCGTACATGTATTTTCCTTCCATGTGCAACATCATTGGTTTCATATTCACTGATTTTCAAGTCCCTTTTTGCAACACAAGGTCTTATCAATACTATCCTTGTTAATCTGGGAATATTAAAAGAGAACTTCAATTTCCTGGGAACACCATGGTCGGCCAGAATGATCATCATCATCGCTCTTGTATGGAGATGGACAGGATACAACATGGTATTCTATCTTGCAGGTCTTCAGGGAATTGAGTATTCAGTATATGAAGCAGCTAAGATTGATGGAGCAAACGGCTGGAAGACATTCTGGCATATAACAGTACCACTACTTAGACCTACGATTATAATGACATTTATCATGTCTATAAATGGTACATTGCAGTTGTTCGATGAGTCAGTCAACCTGACAAGCGGTGGTCCTGCAAACTCTACAATTACAATGTCACACTATATTTACAATAACTCATTTGGACAGGGCGTTGCAAACTTTGGTTATGCATCAGCTATGAGTTTCTTTGTATTCATACTTGTTGCAATTCTTGCAGCTATCAATTTGAAAGTAGGTGATAAGCGTGACTAATACTACTAATATGCCAATTAAAAGAAATAAATCTTCCATTCAGAGAAGACTGATTCCTACTTATATATTCCTTATTATTGCTTCATTTTTGTCGGTATTCCCATTCTACTGGATGATATCTGCAGCAACTAATAAGACACTTGATGTAGCAAGAGGTAAGCTTACATTTGGATCAGCAGCAGGAGAGAACCTACATAATCTCCTTGCTAACTATGATCTGTGGACAGCTCTTGGTAATTCATTTAAATATGCTATTGTCCAGACTGTAGTAGCACTTTTTATCTGTTCTCTTGCAGGATACGGATTTGAGCTATATCATGATAAATATAAGGATCTTGTATTCAGCATATTACTGCTGGCTATGATGGTACCACAGGTAGCAACAATGATTCCTCTGTTCAAGATGATGTCCAAAATGGGATTTCTGAATACAGTATGGGGCTTCATGTTGCCAGCTATTTCAACGCCATTCCTTATTATGATGTTCCGTCAGAATTCACGTAACTTCCCTATAGATATTCTGGAAGCTGCCAGAATCGATGGACTGAGCGAGATTATGATATTCTTCCGTATGTACCTTCCTGTAATGAAGGCTACATATGCAGCAGCTGCAGTTATCACATTTATGAATGCATGGAATTCATATTTGTGGCCAAAGGTAGTCCTGAACAAGACAGAGGCCCAGACAATGCCAATGCTGATAGCTAACATTTCTGGCGGATATACAGTTGACTATGGTCTTCTGATGATGGGCGTATTATTCTGTTCAGTTCCTACAATGGTTATTTTCTTCATATTACAGAGACAGTTTACAGAAGGTATCACAGGAGCTGTTAAGTAAATAGAGATATTATAAAGCAAAGGGGCAAATGGAACACCGGTCCATTTGCCCTTTTATAGAGGAAAGTAGAGGAGAGAGGTTACTTCATGTCTAGAGAATTATTTGATTACAGCATAGTTAAGAATCCAGACGTTTTCAGAATAAATCGAATGGATGCGCACTCTGATCATGAGTTCTATAGTTCGGAAAAAATATCCAGAAAAGGAATATCAGATTTTAAATATTCACTTAACGGAATATGGAAGTTTGCTTATGCCAAGAATTATGAGCAGTGTGTAAAGGATTTTTATCAGAAGGAATATGACTGCAAGGTATGGGATGAAATAAGAGTTCCTGCGCATATTCAGATGGAAGGCTATGGCCGTCCACAATATGCCAATGTCCAGTATCCTTGGGATGGTCATGAGAAAATTGTTCCGGGAGAAATCCCAACTGTATTTAATCCGGTTGCAAGCTACACCAAGTATTTTGAACTACCTGATAATATGCAGGATGGTCCTGTATTCATATCATTTCAGGGTGTGGAAAGCGCATTTGCATTGTGGATAAATGGAGAGTTTGTAGGCTATAGTGAGGATACATTTACTCCATCTGAGTTCGATATCACAGGATATGTGGATCAAAAAGGCGAGAACAAGCTCTCAGTGATGGTATTTAGATTTTCATCCGGAAGCTGGTGCGAGGATCAGGATTTCTTCAGATTCTCAGGTATATTCAGAGATGTATATCTATATACTGTTCCTAAGGTACATGTACAGGATATTAAGATACAGACCCTTTTAGATGATGATTACAAGGATGCAAAACTTGTACTTGATCTGCGAATAAAGGGACATGGTAAGGCAGAAGTGGAACTTAGTTATGAAGGAGATGTTGTACTATCTGAAAAGCGTCCTCTCTCTGATAATATCAGACTTACATTTGATGTCAGAAAGCCTCATAAATGGAGTGCTGAAAAGCCTGATCTGTATGATTTGAAGCTCAGAATATATGATGCAGATACAGATAAGATGACAGAATATATCTGTGAAAAAGTTGGATTTAGAAGATTTGAGAAGATCCAAAATGTGATGTGTCTAAATGGTAAGAGGATAGTCTTCCATGGCGTTAACAGACACGAGTTTTCGGCTAATAATGGCAGATGTATTACAAATGATGACATTCTGACTGATCTCATAACTATGAAGAGAAATAACATAAATGCTGTCAGAACAAGTCATTATCCTAACAGAACCTATTTTTACAGAATGTGTGACCAGCTGGGATTATATGTAATAGACGAGACTAATCTTGAGACACATGGTACATGGGAGCCTGTAATGAGAGGCATCGAACCTAAGGAATATGCTGTTCCTGGTGATAGACCTGAGTTCAAGGAAAATGTCCTCGACAGAGCAAGGAGCATGTATGAAAGGGACAAGAATCATGCATGTATTCTGATATGGTCATGTGGTAACGAATCATTTGGCGGAATTAACATGCTGAATATGCATGATGCATTCCACGAATGGGACGATACAAGGCTTGTGCATTATGAAGGAGTCTTCAATGACAGAAGATATAATGATACTTCTGACATGGAGAGCTGCATGTATACAAGGGTTAATGATATTAAGGAATTTCTCAAAGAGCACAGGGATAAGCCTTATATCAACTGTGAGTATACGCATGCAATGGGCAACTCTTGCGGTGCAATGTTCAAATATACAGATCTTGCCTATGAAGATGAGCTCTTCCAGGGTGGATTTATATGGGACTATATTGATCAGTCACTTACAGTAAGAGACAGGTATGGAGTAGAGTTCCAGGCATATGGCGGGGATTTTGATGACAGACCTAATGATGGAAGCTTTAGTGGTAATGGTATCGCCTATGGCAGAGACAGAGATCCATCTCCTAAGATGCAGGAAGTTAAATATAATTACCAGAATATCAGTATTGTAATAGAAGATACGGAAATGGTAGTCAAAAACAGAAACCTTTTTGTTAATACCAATTCATTTAAATGCATTGCGGTGCTTAAGCAGGAAGATGAAATTATAGAGATGACATCCGGTGATGTGGAATGTGATCCACTTTCAGAAGTACGAGTACCACTTCCTATAGATATTCCGGAGGATGAGGGAGAATATGTTCTCACTGTTTCTTTTGTCTTAAGGCATGATACAGACTGGGCTAAGGCTGGTCATGAGGTTGCTTATGGACAGAAGGTATATGGAACATATAACCCTCTTAAGAGAGTAGCAGGTAAGCCAGTAAGACCTCTTAAGATAACACAGGGATACGCCAATATAGGTATTAAAGGTGATGATTTTGAGGTTATGTTCTCAGGACTCTTTGGTGGCATGACATCATATGTATATGGTGGCAAGGAACTTATCAAGCAGATGCCAAAGCCTAACTTCTGGAGACCAATGACAGAGAATGACTCAGCTAACCTATTGCCATTTAGGGCAGGTGAATGGAAGCTTGCAAGTATCTACTGTACTCATAGGGCAGTAGATGGAGTAGGCGGCGCTGGACCAGAATTTGTAAGTAATTCAGATGACAGCGCAACTATTACATTTACATATAATCTGCCTACTAAGCCAGCGAGAGCATGTAAACTTGCTTATACAGTGCATGGTAATGGTGTTATTGATGTCAGACAGTGTATGGAGGCTTCAAGTGAAGTGGGTGAACTTCCTGAGTACAGCGTAATCTTTACTATGGATGCGGATTATGAGAATGTTAAGTGGTATGGCCTTGGACCAGATGAAACATACATGGACAGAAATCATGCTAAGCTCGGAGTATATGATAATAAGGTGCAGGACAATATGTCCAAATACCTTGTACCACAGGAGTGTGGCAACAAGACAGGTGTCAGATGGATACAGGTAACTGATAACAGAGGAAGAGGACTGGAATTCTATGGAAGAGAATTATCTGTTTCAGTTCTGCCATATACACCTCATGAAATTGACTGTGCTACACATCCTAATCATCTGCCACCGGTCCAAAATACTTATGTAAGAGTTGGCTTGTGTCAGATGGGTATAGCAGGTGATGATACCTGGGGCGCCAGAACACATCCGGAGTTCATGATAGATAATAGCAAGGCACTGGAACTTGAATTTTCATTCAGGCCATTATAAATCCCTTTTATAAATGTTTACGGGTAAAGAGACTATGAAGACATAATTCATAGTCTCTTTTACTGTAAAGTATGATAAAATTAAGAAGTAATTCGTAAAAACATAAAGAAGTAGGTAGAAATGCAAAAATTTGAAATTATTTGTCCATGTCATTTTGGACTAGAAGCCGTATTAAAAAGAGAAATAATTGACCTTGGTTATGATATTACTGAGTCAGTTGATGGCAGAATTACTTTTGCCGGAGATGCTGATGCGGTAGTCCGTGCCAATATTGGTCTTAGAAGTGCAGAGAGAGTGCTGATCAAGGTGGGGAGCTTCCATGCTGAGACCTTTGAAGATCTGTTTCAGGGAACCAAGGCACTTCCATGGGAAGAGTTCATTCCCAAGGATGGTAAGTTCTGGGTCAAAAAGGCTGCCAGTGTTAAGAGTAAGCTTTTTAGTCCTTCTGATATTCAGTCTATTATGAAAAAAGCTATGGTAGAGAGAATGAAGGAAAAATACCATACAGACTGGTTTGAAGAGGATGGAGACAGCTACCCTGTAAGAGTATTCCTGATGAAAGATGAAGTAACTGTAGCGCTTGATTCTACAGGTGATTCACTTCATAAGAGAGGTTACAGAAAACTTGAAGCCAAGGCTCCTATAGCAGAGAACCTTGCTGCTGCGCTCATACAGCTGACACCATGGAAGGCAGACAGAATACTGGTTGATCCATTCTGTGGTAGCGGAACATTCCCTATTGAAGCAGCTATGATGGCTGCCAATATTGCACCAGGTTTGAACAGACATTTCACAGCTGAGAGCTGGGGACATATCATCACACCAGATAACTGGACAGATGTCAGGGATGAGTGCAGAGATGAGATACGACTGGATATGGATGTCGATATCCAGGGATATGATATAGATCCTGAGATGATTGAAATTGCCAGAATAAATGCCGGTAAGGCAGGAGTATCCAAGATGATTCACTTCCAGACAAGAGGAGTAGCGGACCTGAGCCATAGAAAAAAATATGGCTTTATCATAACAAATCCTCCTTATGGTGAGAGAATTGGTGAAAAAGATGAGCTTCCACAGCTATATCGTACAATCGGGGACAGATACAAGGCACTGGACTGCTGGTCTATGTATCTGATAACAGCTTATGAGGACGCTGAGAGGTATATTGGCAAGAAAGCTAATAAGAATAGGAAAATATACAATGGTATGATGAAAACCTATTTTTATCAGTATATGGGACCAAAGCCACCTAGAAGGCAAAACGGGGAGTAAACTTACAAGTTATGAACAATGAGGGACTTAAGAAAACAGCAATTTATGCTGGAGTGTTTGGATTCATCACTATCGGTGCCATGCTCTATAGAGCTGGTACCAAACATATTATAATTGCAGATGCCGCAATGGATATTATTCATGATGAGGCATCAGAAAATGCATATGATCTGTCTGCAATAAATGATACAGATAAGACTGTTGCAGGTACTTTTGTTATACCACTGCCATCAGATGTATCATCAACCAGTATTACTCTAGATGACAGATATAGCGATCATGAGCTGCTCATATATATAGACAGCAGAGATGTATCATATTACCGTTCTAATAGTATCAGATACAATGATGTTCCACTTACAAGTGCGGAATGTGTACCTCTTAATGAACATGGCGATGTATGCCTCAGATTCGGGCTAAATGGTCTATATGAGAATACAATTGAAATGTCAGAAGGGGAGCTGACTGTTACAGTTCAGAGCCCAGATGAGGTTTATGACAACATTGTTGTAATTGATCCCAGATATGGTGGTGATGAGATCGGTAATACCAATGGAGATCTGCTGGAAAAAGATATCAATATACAGCTTGCAAGCTATATCAAAGAAGAACTTGATAAGACTGATAATATAAGAGCTTATGTAACAAGGCTTGGTGATACTACCGTTTCTGAAGATGAGAGGCTACTATTTATAGAAGAAAGTGGAGCGGATTTTATACTGCAGGTCAAGACTGAAAGTGACGACGGACAAGGCTTGTATGGAGTTAGTGCTTATTATAATGATGTATATTATATAAGAGATTTTGGTAACGCAGAATTTGCAGATATGATATTCATAAATGCAGTCAGTAGCCTTGATGTAAAAGGCGCGGGTGTCATGCCGGAATCAAGGGATAATACGATTATATCAAGTTCTGTAATTCCATCAGCCAGTATAAGTGCAGGGTATATTGATTCTGTTGTAGATAAGGAGAATCTTGCAGATGAAACATATCTAAAACAAGTTGCTAAAGGCGTTGCAGATGGTATTATTAAATCGTTTGAAGAAATTTCTACAGAGTCAGATAGTAGCACAGATGTGGCTGCTATTACTGGAGAATGATTTGAGGGGCATAATATATACGCGAATGGAGAATTACAGGTAATTATGAAGATTGTTTTTGCTACAGGTAATAAGGATAAATTACGTGAAATACGAGAAATTCTGGGAGATATCACAGATAATATTATATCTATGAAAGAAGCTGGGGCTGATATAGATATAGATGAAAATGGTACTACATTTGAAGAAAATTCAAAGATAAAGGCAGTAGAAGTTGCCAGATATATTAAAGATAAGGATCCTGAATATGCAGCTGATATGATTGTAATGTCAGATGATTCAGGTCTTGAAGTAGATGCACTTAATAAAGAGCCAGGAATATATTCTGCAAGATACCTGGGCAAGGATACATCATATACAGAAAAGAATAATAATATTATACAGAGACTTGAGGGAGTTCCGGATGATAAGAGAACAGCCAGATTCGTATGCGCTGTATCAGCAGCTCTTCCAAATGGAGAGGTCCTCACTGTTAGAGGAACTATGGAAGGTCGTATTGGATATGAAATAGCCGGAGAAAACGGCTTTGGTTATGATCCGATATTCTTTTTGCCAGAACTGGGCAAGACATCAGCAGAAATTTCAGAAGAAGAAAAGAATGAATTGAGTCACAGAGGGAAGGCTCTTAGAATGATGGCTGCTAAATTAAGAGAAACTGGAGATATTATAGATGCATAAGATACTTGTTGTAAGTGATACACATGGGATAGACAGAAATTTCTATGAAGTAGTTGAAAGTGAAAAACCACTTGATCTTATTATCCATTGCGGAGATATAGAAGGTCAGGAGCAGGAGATGATAGAGCGTACTGGCAGTATACCTACCAGAATGATTAAAGGGAATAATGACTTTTTTACCACACTTCCTGCAGAACAGGAATTTGAAATGTATGGACATTATGTATTCCTGACTCATGGACACAAGTATGGTGTAAACATGGATTTGGAGACTATAAAAGAAGAAGCTTTTTATAGAAAAACTGATATTGTTATGTTCGGACATACTCATAAACCTATTGCAAAAGAGGAAGATGGCATATTTATTTTTAATCCGGGCAGTTTGTCATATCCAAGACAGGAAAACCGCAAACCCTCATATTTACTGCTTTTTATTGATGATGATGGAGATATAAAGTACGAAATCAAGTACATATAAGTGCTAATAAAAAATTTTTGAAAAAAATTGAAAAAGTTTGTTGACAAGTATCTCTTAATTGATATATAATTCTACTTGCGCGTGAGGGAAACGGCTCACGAGCAAGGACAAAACGGGGTGTGGCTCAGCTTGGCTAGAGCGCCTGGTTTGGGACCAGGAGGTCGCAGGTTCGAATCCTGTCACCCCGATTTTTAACTGAATAACACATGCGGGTGTAGTTCAATGGTAGAACACCAGCCTTCCAAGCTGGATACGTGGGT
>CAMJFD010000042.1 GCA_946404845.1 uncultured Butyrivibrio sp.
AGATGCATAAGTTCAGAGTAGAGTTTTTCAAGGAATTTATGACTAAATATAATCTATTTGGTCATAAACTTGTAGAAATAGGAGCTGGTAATGGCGAATTCATGAATTACATACAGGAAGCTGGTGGAGATATATATGGTATAGAGCATAACCAAGAATCTGTTGAATATTGTATTAGTCATGGGCTCAGAGTAGAAGAGGGATTTCCGGACGAGTCTTATACTAAATATCAAAATGGACCATTCGATGGCTTTTTTATTATGAGTTATATGGAACATATTCCAGATCTTAGATACTTTCTGTCAAATATAGCAGATAATTTAAATGATGGTGCTATAGGTCTTATAGAAGTACCTAATACTGATATGGTTATGGATCACATGTTGTTTTCAGAATTTATGTTGGACCACTTGTCATATTTTACCAAAGAGAGTCTTACAAGAGTTATGGAAGTAAATGGTTTTGATGTATTAGATGTAAGACCAGTCTGGTATGACTATAATTTGTGTGCAATTGTGCAAAAGAGAAAAACAGGCAGCATTGGGGATTTTAAGTCCAAACAAGATGAAGTAATTTCTTCAATACATAGATATATAGATTCTTATATAGAACAAGGTAAAAAGGTTGCTGTATGGGGAGCGGGACATCAGGCTCTTGCTGTAATTTCGTTATCACAGATTGCATCTAAAATTGAATTTGTAATTGATTCTGCAGACTTTAAACAAAACAAATATACACCGGGCTCTCATTGCCTTGTAGTAGCACCTGATAAACTATTAGAGACTCATATAGATACTATTTTGGTTATGTGTGCGTCATATTCTGACGAAGTATATCATACAATAAAAACTAAATATAAAGGTATAGTTGTAGTAATACTAAGAGAAGATGGCTTGGAATTTATGGAATAATAGCTATTATTACTTGGTATAATATAAATGTATTACTAATATAAATTTGAGTGGGGAAGACTAAATTATGAAGCTATCTGATTATGTATTTGATTTTCTAAAATCAAAGAATGTATCTGTTGTATTTATGCTGCCAGGTGGCGGTGCTATGCATCTTAACGATTCTCTTGGAAAATCCGGAATAGAATATGTATGTTGCCTTCACGAGCAGGCAGCGTCAATAGCTGCTGAGAGCTATGCACAGCATACTAATGAAATAGGTGTTGTTTCTGTAACATCCGGACCAGGTGCAACTAATGCCATAACTGGAGTTACAGCTGGATGGATAGATTCTACACCAATGCTCATAATATCCGGACAGTCTAAGAGAGCAGATCTTGTGGGAGATAAAAAGGTCAGACAGATCGGCTCTCAGGAAGTTCGAATTATAGATATGGTAAAACCAATAACTAAATATGCTGTAGAGATAATGGATCCTGATGAGATTAGATATCATATGGAGAGAGCATATTATGAAGCTATGAATGGTAGAAGAGGTCCAGTATGGTTATCTATTCCTCTTGATGTACAGGCAGCAGATGTAGATATAGATAATATAAAAGGATTTAGTGCACCTTCTGATGATATAAAGGTTATATCTTCAGAAATACAAGTTGCAGCATCTAGATGTGCAGAATTATTAGCTAATTCAAAAAAACCTCTTATTATAGCCGGTAATGGAATTAAGCATTCTGGATCTGAAAACAGACTAAAACAGCTTATATCTGAGTATAAGATACCAGTTCAGACTAGTTGGAAGACTATAGACATGTTTGACGAGCACGATGATTATTATGTTGGTCATCCTGGGATTATGGGAGATAGAGGAGCAAATCTTATACTTCAGGAGTGCGATTTACTTATATCCATTGGAAGCAGGCTTGATACTAGTATGACTGCTTTTAACGATGCACATTTTGCATGCAGTGCTAGAAAAGTTATTGTAGATATAGATGTAAATGAAATAAACAGAATGCAGATGGACAAGGATGTTGCAATAGCCTGTGATGCAGGTGATTTTCTTAACATGCTTATTGAAGAGTGTAGTAAGAAGATATCAGATATTAATAGTCAGGATAGTATGACTATAAGAAAAGATTGGATTCATTATTGTCATGAGACTAGAGATAAGTACCCAATAATAACAGATGTTCATAGGAACGAACAGGATTTTGTAAGTGCATATTATTTTGTTGATAGATTATGTGACCTGCTACGAAGTGATGATGTTATTGTACCAGAGAGTTCAGGCCAGGCAGGTGAAATTACATATCAGGCATTTAGAATTAAATATGGGCAGAAAATGAAAAATGCAGCCGGACTTGGTTCAATGGGATTTGGACTTCCATATTCTATAGGAGCATGCATGGCTAATAATAGAAGGCGAACGATTCTGATAAATGGAGATGGTGCCTTTCAGATGAATATACAGGAGCTTGAAACAGTTCATAGATTAGGGCTTCCGCTTAAAATTTTTATATGGAACAATAATGGATATGGAAGTATACGTTCTACGCAGCGTAACAATTTTGAAGGCAGATATGTTGCAAGTAGTAATGAAAGCGGACTTTCCATGCCTGATACTATGGCTGTTGCCGCAGCATATGGTTTCAAGACATATAGTATTAGGAATAATAAAGAATTAGATATATTGTTACCAGAGATACTCTCAGATGATGAGATGACTTATTGTGATTTAAAGGTTATACCGGAAGAGACTGTAAGTCCAAGAGTAAAAGCGTATATAGATGAAAATGGACAGATAAAATCAGGTCTGTTAGAAAATATGTGGCCATTTATTGAAAAGTAATATTATAAAATCATGACATACAGAGGGGATTATCATGATAAAAATAGCTATATTTGACATTGATGGAATAATGACAGATGGCAGGCTTACAATTGATGAGTCTGGTAAGCAGTATAAGTCTATAAGGCTACGTGATCTAGATGCGCTTACAGAAATTAAAAAGCTTGGAATAAAGGTTGCTGCTATTACCGGAGAAAATACTAAGATTGTTGATTGCTTTCATGAATCTTATAATTGGGACTATTTTTATAAAGGTTGCAAGAATAAGATATCTGCAATGAATGAAATAGCTGGTAATGAGAATGCAGACTTTAAAGATATACTTTATGTTGGCGATGGAAAGTATGATGTTGAGCCAATTCAAAGTAGTGGAGTTGGAATCTGTCCATGTGATGCATATTTTAAAGCAAGAGAAGTTGCAGATATTATTTTAAATAGCAAATCAGGAGAAGGTATAGTAGAAGAAGTTTTTGCTATTCTGGAAAAGCTGAATAAATCTTTTGATAATGATAATAAAGAAAATGTGGATGCGGATTCTGGTATTAATAATTATGTAACGGAAAATATAAATGATCATATAACTGCTATCAAAGCATTATCCGATGATAAAGAACTAGTCATGAAAATTAGTCAGGTATGCAAAGTAATATCTGAAGTAATAAATGGTGGCGGAACGCTTTATATATGTGGAAACGGTGGTAGTGCAGCTGATGCACAGCATATTGTTGCTGAACTTATTGGCAGATTTAAGATGGAAAGAAAATCGATACCTGCAGAAGCACTTACTACTAATACATCTATATTGACAGCTATTGGAAATGATTATGATTATTCAGAAGTTTTTGAAAGACAGGTCATTGCAAAAGTTACTGACAGAGATGTGGTTCTTGGTATATCTACAAGTGGGACTTCAAGTAATGTTGTTAAGGCTCTGAAAAAATCTAGTGAAATAGGTGCAAGTACAGTTATGCTAACCGGTTCAAATAAAATAGATGATAAAATTGCTGATTACATAATTGATATGCCTGGCAAGGAAGTATCAAGAATTCAGGAGATGCATATTTTATTTGGCCATATATTAGCTGGTTTTATAGAAAAAGAGTATATTAATAGTAATCCTTGATAATAATAAAAATATATACATTTGAAAACAGATGTATACAAGATAATACGATAAGTCTAAATGATGAGACTGTTAAAATATTCCTTAATACAAAAGGAACAGAAGATGATATATCAGAGGAGGTAATAAATATGCTCGAGTATATAGATAATGGAGAAATCAATGATGAATATACCAGACAGCTTGATGAAGCAGTTGGAAAAGCCAAAAAGAATCCATATGTAGAGCTGGAGTATATGAGCTACAATGCTGCGATATCAGATGCAAGACGAGAGGGAAAATTAGAAGGAATAAAGGAAGGAAAAGAAGAAGGAATAAAAGAAGGGATAGAAACAGAGAGAAAAGAAGGGATAAAGGCCTTGGTAAAGAACCTGAAAGAATTAGAAATAGATACAGAAGTAATAGTGGACAGGTTACAAAAAACATATGGCTTGAGTGAAGAAGAGGCCAGTGAATATATAAAATAATAAAAAGGATATTCTCTAAAAAAAATAGGGAATATCCTTTTTAACCTTGTAATAGACTTAGAACGCCTTGTGGTGTTTGATTGGACTGGGCCAGGACCATTTGACCAGACTGGGCCAAAATGCTGGCTGTACTATAACGAACCATTTCTTCTGCCATATCTGTATCTCGGATGCGTGATTCTGAACTTGTTGTGTTCTCAATAATATTTCCAAGATTTTTAACTGTATGTTCAAGCCTGTTCTGATATGCACCGAATAGTGAGCGCTGCGAGGATAATATCTGAGCAGCACTATCTACAAGATCAATGGCTTCTGTAGATGAAGATTCTGATAATACATTTAAATCAGTTATTCCTAGTGTAAAGTTTGAAAGACATTTATATTTTAAATGTAGTTTTACTTCAAGATCAGCATCTGGAGCAGAATGTATGTTATAGGATAAATCTTTATAGCCAGTTAATTCATATACAGTGATTTGAGTTTCTTTTTTACTATATGGATTGTAGGAACTGTTAATTGTTACATAGTTACTGCTTCCCGATCCTGAAACAGTGCTATCAGTGTTTCCATATGGACTACCACTAGATGTGTATATATCTGCATAAGATATACTTTTTATTGCATTAATAAAGTAATCTACACTACTGCTTTCTGTGCCTCCAGAGATTGTTACAGAAAATGAACCATAATTTTTACTATCACTTTGTCTCTGTAAACTAAAGTTCAAAGTTAGGGAGACAGATTCATTAGGATTAGAATTATAGTTATCTAATAATCCACCAAGTTTTGTGTTATCAGGATTGGTTTTTAATACATTGTATATACTATTTGCTGTAAAAGCAGATGTAGTTTGAGTGACAGGATCAGAGACTGACTTAAATCCATTAAATCTTCCGTAGCTATTTTGGGTGGCAATTTTACCCCACCAGCCATCTTCACTAAAGTAGCGAGTGTCATAATAATAATAACCTCGTGTTTCATCATCTGTTGTAACACGGTCATCCTCATCTTCAAAATCAGTAATAGTTTTAGATAAAGTAAATGATTCAGCTTTGGCAACTACAAGGCTACTTGAAGTTGCAGTAGTATTTGTGCTACCAGTTACTCTGTCGACAAAATAAAAGTAAAATTCTAAGGCATTACTTGTATCATTAGTATCTGATGATATATTTGTCATTTTATAAAATTTCGCAAAACTAGTATCTGCATAACCATCAAGATTAACATTAGACAGTTGTATTCCAGTTTCACTTAAGGTGGTGCTGGCAGAAACATTTGAAGAACTTGTTAATTGTGCAGATGAATTTTTGACAACTTCAACATTTACATATGAATTATTAATTTGTTCTTTTATTTCTTCGAATGTGGCATATACAGATGGAGTATATGTAAATACACAATTTAAGCCTTCAAAGGATGAGTCCGATTCTTTTAATGTAGTTAAATAGTCAGCTAGTTGAAATGTTTGACCTGAAGTTTCAGGATCTGGCCATTCAATAATATCAGAAGAATAGTTATTACCATTTCGAGCAGTCCATTTAATTACTATTCCAGCAGGTGAGCTATCTGTTTCTTCTACGGTTTCTAAATAAAATCGGGAAGATGGCCACTTGTCAATATTATCATTAGTAAGTTCATATGGAGTAAGTCTATAATTAAATGACACAGGAATATAATATTCTGTTTTCTGGTATTCTGTTCCTGTCGGAATACGTTCCCATATCGGCTTAGTATTAAAAGAAGTAGTCTCAAATATTCTCTCGCTTTCAGCCTTTAGTTTCTGGATTTCATGATCTATAGCCATTCTGTCAGTATCAGAATTTGTTCCATTTGCAGACTGGATAGCCAGTACTTTCATTCTGTTGAGCATGTCACTTACTTCGCTGAGGGCGCCATCAGCCACCTGGCAGAAAGAAATGCCATCTTTTACATTTTCTTCGCCGCGATCAAGGCCGCGTATTTGTTTTCTCATTTTTTCGGAGATAGAAAGACCTGCTGCATCATCTGCAGCACGATTGATCTTGTAGCCAGAAGAGAGTTTCTCTGTGGACTTTGCCACAACCTGACTGGTCTGACCTAGCATTCTATTTGAATTTATTGATCCAATATTATGCTGTATTACCATCTAAACGCACCCTTCATTTCCTATGTCAAATCTAAGTCCGTTTAGATTATAGACGTACACCAAAAAGCCTACCAAATATTTATTGGTACGTTTGGTTTTTTGCTCAAGTAAATAAGAGACTATCCTTGTCTACTATATTTAATATCGGAAAAAATATAAAAAAAATAATAATTTATTCTATTTTTTATAATAAGTTAGTTTGGTTATCCATAATGCAATAAATATGGGAATGAAGGTCAATATTTCATAACCAATCTAATAACAATCAAGAAATGAAAAATATAAATATTATCTTGAAAAACATAAAGTTTTATCTTGTTTTATACGAAATATAATGTACAGAAGCAGATATTGGGAGGTACATTATGCAAGGCGTTTCATATGGACTTATAAACGAAATAGTTGTTGATATAAATAATATGGGCAAAGATGATGGTATAGCAAGATATGTGCCACATGGAGAAGTAATCTTAAAGTCAGAGCAAGATAGGAATGATATTACTAATTATCAGTTCATCTATATTGGTGATGATGGCTCCACTAAAGAGATTTATGATCATACCAGAGAGCATCTGGGATTATCCGTATTCCAGTACTGGCTTAGTACACATGCTGGATAAATATAGCAAGACTATTTAGTTAATTATATTAAATGAATATGATATTTTGTTTAGGCGCATGATTCTCGTGCGCCTCATTTTGTAGCACAAGACCGGCAAGCGAATGGATGCTTGCATACATATTCATTTGCCGGTCGTAAGAACATGGAGCACTAAGTGCGGAATGTTCGTGTGCGAAATCGAGTAGGAGTCAGCCTACTCGATTGTTCTACAAAATGGATATCTCACGAATTGAGAAAGAAATATTATTATGCTAGTATTAATGTAATAACAGGGCTAATAATCTATGAGGTAATCTTATGAGGAAGAAGATTGGTGTTCTTACGGCTACCAGGGCAGAGTTTGGACTTTTAAAGCCACTTATATTACGTCTTATGAAAGAGGATATATTTGAAACGCAGGTACTGGTTACAGGTGCGCATTTATGTCCTGAGTTTGGATATACCTATAAAGAAATAGAAGAGGCAGGAATACCTATTGCTGCCAGAATTGAGTGTGTTACTAATGGCGATGAGTCAGAGGCTATTTCCAGGAACATGGCGATGGCACTTGAAGGCTTTGGGACATATTTTGCACAGAACAAATTAGATTTACTGATTGTATTGGGAGACCGTTACGAGACAATGGCGGTGTGCATTGCAGCTATGAATGCAGAGATACCTATAGCTCATATCCATGGTGGAGAGCTTACAGAAGGTGCGGTCGATGAAGCAATACGACATTCTATAACTAAGATGAGTCATCTACATTTCACTAGTACAGAAGTATATAGAAAACGCGTTATACAACTGGGAGAGGAACCTGACAGAGTATTTAATGTTGGGGCACTTGCTGTTGAAAACACCAGAAATAATAATTTCCTTACAAGACAGGAACTTGAGACATATCTGGACTTTGAGTTTATGGACAAGATGGCAGTTGTCACATTTCATCCAGTTACCCTTGATGATAAAAGAGGTATTAGTCAGTTTGAAGAACTGCTTACAGCTATTGATGAATTTAAAGATATTTCTTTTATCATTACAAAAGCAAATGCAGATGCAGGCGGAAGAGCAATAAATGAGAGAATAGATGAGTTTGCAGATATGCATGATAATGTTATTGCTGTGTCTTCTCTTGGTGTTAGGAGGTATTTAAGTGCTGTAAATGAAAGCGTAGCAGTTATAGGTAACTCATCAAGTGGTATAACAGAAGCTCCATGTCTTCATACACCTACAGTTAATATAGGTGACAGGCAGAGGGGCAGGATTATGCCAGATAGTGTACTATGCTGCAAACCAGTTGCTGATGATATAGTGAGGACGATTCAAAAGGCAATAAGTGATGAATTTCAGGAACTGGTGCAGACGATGACCAATCCGTTTGGAGAGGGAAAAACTTCTGAATCTATCGTAGATATAATAAAAGATATTTTTGCCCAAAATGGACAGATAGATGTGGTTAAGACATTTTATGATTTAGAAAACTGATAACGTAAATAGGGGGAAGGTATTCTACATATTATGTATTTGACAAATGCAGATATTTATTCAACGCTTATTAGTGATTTACAAGAGCCATTATCATATATACCAGAAGCTATGTTTATAGGATTTGTTTTTGTCCTTATGTACTTATGTACTATTATGATAGTGGGCAGAGTAACTAACATTCATGTCAGACATTATAAGGTCAAGTCTTTTATAGCATGGGCTTTTGTGACATGGTTTGTGGTTGTTATTAAGTATACTCTTTTATGCAGGACGCCTGGCGTAAGGACTGGAGTATATCTGACTCTATTTGGGACATTTCAGCCGACATTTAGAGGATTTATGCAACAGCTTGAAAATGTAATTATGTTCATTCCGTTCGGAATATTATTACCATTTATAATAAAATCAGCCAGAAATGGACTTATATGCATGGATTATGGGATGTTTCTAAGTATTGCAATTGAATATATGCAGTACAGAACACTACGTGGCAGTTGCGAGATAGATGATGTTCTTATGAATACAATAGGTACTGTTATTGGATGGTTCATATTCGTTTTAATATACGGAATATATAGGATTTCTGCGATGGCTACCAGTGAAGTGATTGATAATAAGTAGAAGTCTGTATATAATGATTCATAATATTTGTTTTAATATTAACATAATAAAGGAGCAAAAGTATGAAAAGAGTTCTGATAGCAGATGGTTTAAATTGTGAAGAATAAATGGACTTTTTGATAAAGCTAATGACTTTTGAGGCTAAAAATAGTAAACTACTCTATGTGCTTTTCTTTAATAAAGTACATAGAGTTTTTTCATATAATTAGTAAAACTTATGGGAAATACTTAAGTTTCAATATAAGAGGTAAGGATTGAGGGAATGGATCTTTTTGAATATGCAAGAAGCAATAATATGAAAAAAGAATCTCCGCTTGCCGCCAGGATGAGACCAAAGACTTTGGATGAAGTAGTTGGCCAGCAGCACATTATTGGTAAAGACAAGCTTCTTTATCGTGCCATTAAGGCTGATAAATTAAGCTCAATTATACTTTATGGACCTCCTGGAACTGGTAAGACAACGCTTGCCAAGGTTATCGCAGGTACAACTCAGGCTGAATTCATGCAGATAAATGCAACAGTTGCTGGTAAAAAGGATATGGAAGGTGTTGTAGAAAAAGCCAAAGAAAACAGAGGCATGTACAACAGAAAGACAATTCTTTTTATCGACGAGATTCATAGATTTAACAAAGGACAACAGGATTATCTACTGCCATTTGTAGAAGATGGAACAATTATTCTGATTGGAGCGACAACAGAGAATCCATATTTTGAAGTTAATGGAGCTCTTTTATCCAGATCAGTAATCTTTGAACTCAAACCACTTTCAACAGAAGATATTAAGGTGCTGATAAACAGAGCTGTATATGATTCTGAAAAAGGTATGGGTTCATACGATGCAGTTATAGATGATGATGCAATAGATTTCCTTGCTGATCTGGCAGATGGAGATGCAAGGCATGCCCTTAATGCAATTGAACTTGGAATTATGACTACTGACAGAAGTGATGATGGCAAGATTCATATCACAAGGGAAGTTGCAGAGGAATGTATACAGAAGAAAGTTGCCAGATATGATAAGGATGGTGACAATCACTATGATACTATTTCTGCATTTATTAAGAGTATGAGAGGCTCCGATCCCGATGCGGCTGTGTATTATATGGCCAGAATGATAAATGCAGGAGAGGATCCTAAATTTATAGCAAGGAGAATGATGGTATGTGCATCTGAAGATGTTGGAAATGCAGATCCAAATGCGCTTCAGGTGGCAGTGGCAGCATCACTTGCAGCAGAGAGGATAGGAATGCCGGAGGCACGTATTATTCTAGCTCAGGCAGCAACTTATATAGCTACAGCGCCTAAGAGCAATGCAGCCTACGGAGCCATTGACGAGGCGATGAGTGAAGTAAGACATAGTGGTAATCTGCCAATACCTGCTCATTTACAGGATGCACATTATAAGTCAGCCAGCAAGCTGGGACATGGTGTTGGATATAAATATGCTCATGATTATCCAAATCATTATGTTGAGCAGCAGTATCTGCCTTATGAGCTAAACGGTAAAGAGTTCTATAGCCCAACAGGAAATGGATATGAAAATAAAATAAGAGAACATATAAAGTTTTTAAAAGGAAATGTAGGTAAGGACGCGCATGAATCTGAAAAATAAGTTCACGCACATCTTAGAGGGATTAAGGAAGAACAAAAAAATTGATAAAAAGGCAGTAGCAATAATTACAACAATAGTTGCCGCAGTGGCATGTGTTTGTGGAGTTTCTGCCATAGTAGTAATAAATTCAAATGATAAGAGTGATAGTAGTACAGAACTTGCATCTAATATAGAAATAGTTGAAGTTACAGAAACAGAGGCTGAAGCAGAATATATTAATGAAGATGTCAAAAACGCTATTATTGCAGCAGGAAAAAAAGTTACAGATGCACTTGATGAAAGACCGGATTCAGTAGAGCTTACAGATGAGAATACTGCTGAATTTGCAGATATTGAATCTTGCACCATTGTTTCTGATGGCAAGATAGAAATCACAGTAACATCTCCAGGATTACCTGTTTCTGATGATAAATATTATTATCTGTTTGAAGAAGCTATATATGAAGATGGAATTGCTGAAGATGCTGAACCTATAACATCTCAATACAAAGATTCAGAGAATATATTTAGCGTTAACCTTAATAAAGGTTCAGCTGATTCAAGATTGTTTTCCAAATTTGTAGTTGCAGTAAAAAAGGATGATCAATATGTAGCAGTATGTACACCATCTTATGTAACTAATCCGGAGGCAACAGCTTCATATAATTATTCAGGTATGACACAGGATTCCATAAAAGGTCTTCTGGTTGATCCTACTAAATTATCTGAGCTTGATGATCTTGGAGTAAATTATGCAACGTATAATATCCCATTAAATAGACTTTTATCAACGACAAGTGCGGGATCAGTTGCATATACTTATAATGGTGTTACTTATTATTTTAATTCAGCAATACTTGATGAATATGATTACCTTTTTGAAACACTTAATAATAAGGGTATAGATATAGCAGCAATCATTCTTAATAATGTTTCACCATCCAATTTTCCTGAGATTACACATCCGGATGCAAGATCTGGATCTACGGCACCGTATTACATGTTCAATGCAAGTGATGAATCCGGTGTCAATGCACTGGCAGCTATTTCAACATTCCTTGCCAGCAGATATTCTGGATCTGGACATGGTAATGTCAGCATGTGGATCATTGGTAATGAAGTTAATGCCAAAAAAGAATGGAATTATATGAACTGCTCAGACTTAAGTACGTATACAGCTGCTTATACAAGAGCTTTCAGAGTTTTTTATAATGGCATTAAGAGTGTAAATGCAGGAGCAAAAGTATATATTTCTCTTGATCAGCAGTGGGATAGAAATAGATCTAATGCTGCGGATTTTGATGCAAGAGATATGCTCGATCTGTTTGCATCATCACTGAGAAAATACGGTGATATTAACTGGGGACTTGCACAGCACCCATATTCATATCCAAATGAAAATACAGCATTCTGGAACTCATCGAGTCTTGTAACACATTCATTTAATACATCTATTATCACAATGGATAATATAGATGTTCTGACTGATTATATGGGACAGGAATCAATGCTTACAGAAGATGGAAATTATAGATCAATAATATTAAGTGAGCTTGGATATTCTTCTACATCAGGAGAAACGCTTCAGGCTGCAGCCTTTGCATATGCATATAAGAAGATGGTTGCAAATGGTCATATTGATGCTATGATGTTATCTAGACAAACCGATGCTGCAGATGAAATCGCAGCTTTTGGACTGGCACTTGGACTTGAAACCACAAGTGGTCAGCACAAATATATATATGATGTTTATAAATATATTGATACTGAACTTAGTGATCAATATACGGCATTTGCAGAATCGATTGTAGGAACCAGTTTCTAAGGTACTTTGAGGGTAACCAGTAACAAGGTAAAGTAGTTCAAATCTAAGGGAATGAAAGAGGAAAAAGATGACTAACGCAGAAAAGGCACTTAAACTCCACGAAGAGTGGAACGGAAAACTTGAAATTAAGTCAAAGGCAGAAGTAAAGAGTAGAGAAGACTTGGCACTTGCTTATACACCAGGTGTTGCAGAGCCTTGTAAGTTAATTGCAGAGGATAAGAGCCTGGCATATAAATATACAATTAAGTCTAATACTATTGCAGTAGTTTCTGATGGTAGTGCAGTTCTTGGCCTTGGTAATATTGGACCATATGCAGCTATGCCAGTTATGGAAGGAAAAGCAGTTCTGTTTAAGGAATTTGGTGGTGTTAACGCAGTTCCTATCTGTCTTGATACACAGGATACAGAAGAGATAATTAAGGCTGTTAAATATATGGCACCTGGATTTGGTGGCATTAACCTTGAAGATATAAGTGCACCAAGATGTTTTGAAATTGAAGAGAGATTAAAGCAGGAACTGGATATACCAGTTTTCCATGATGATCAGCATGGTACAGCAATCGTTGTACTTGCAGGTGTTATCAATGGATTAAAGGTAGTTGGCAAGAAAAAAGAAGACTGTAAAGTAGTAGTTAATGGTGCTGGTTCAGCGGGCGTTGCTATTACAAGACTTCTGTTAAGATATGGATTTAAGAACGTTACTATGTGTGATAAGTCTGGAATCCTTTCTAAGGCAACAGCAGATCTTAACTGGATGCAGAAGAAGATGGTTGAAGTTACAAATCTTGAAGGCGCAACAGGTACACTTGCAGATGCCATGAAGGGTGCAGATATATTTGTTGGTGTATCAGCTCCTGGTATTGTATCTAAAGAAATGGTACAGTCAATGAACAAGGATGCCATCATGTTTGCTATGGCAAATCCTGTTCCAGAAATTATGCCTGATATTGCAAAAGAGGCTGGTGCAAGAGTAATTGGTACTGGTAGATCAGATTTCCCTAATCAGGTAAACAACGTACTGGTATTCCCTGGAATATTCAGAGGCGCTTTAGAAGGCGGTGCAAAGCAGATTACAGAAGAAATGAAACTCGCAGCAGCTAATGCCATTGCAGACCTTGTAGCACCTGATCAGTTAAATGATCAGAATATCCTGCCAGAAGCATTTGATCCACGTATTGCTGATGTAGTATCACAGGCAGTAAAGGCTCATATTGCTGACTAAGATAAAGGTCATTGTGGCATACTGCAGAGCTCGTTAGATGGAGGTTAATAGAATGGGTTCTCAATATCTTACACTATACAAAATGATCGTTCTGTACATGTTAAGCCGTGGAGGTGGGCAGCTTAGTAAGTCGCAGATTTATGATTTTATACTGGAAAAAGAATATACAACATTTTTGACTCTTCAGGAGGTTTTTTCAGAGTTATCTGATTCTAATCTTATAGAAGAGACAACAATGGGAAATAGAACATATTTGAAGCTTACAGCTGAAGGTACACAGACTCTTGAGTACTTTCAGGATAGAATAAATACAGCTATTATCAGTGAAATAAATGATTTCTTCAAAAAGAATGGAATGCGTATCAGGAATGAAATGTCAATCATGGCTGATTATAATAAAACAGGTGAAGGTGAATACACAGCTCATCTGATCGCTAGAGAAAACAATGCAGTTCTTGTAGATATACAGATTCCAACATGGTCTGAAGAATCAGCACAGGCAATCTGTGATAACTGGAAAGAAAAGAATCAACAGGTATATAGTTATTTGATAAATGAGCTAATGACGGATTGACAAAAGGCTGTAGGCTTTGATAGAATAAGTTGTGGCGTAAGTCTGGTACTTACGCCATGTTAATGCTGTTGTAGCACAGTCGGTAGTGCGTCGCATTGGTAGTGCGGAGGTCACCGGTTCGATTCCGGCCAGCAGCTTAATTTAGAAGAGCTTTGTAACACGTGAGTGTTACAAAGCTCTTTTAAATTAAATAGGAAATTGCTTTGCAAATATTTCATTAAATAAAAAATCCTTGTACTGTCTGTTATGAACAGTACAAGGATTTACTTTTGGGTTGAACTACTATTTATTACTGAGGTGTATCAGTAGTAGTTGTATCAGTTGTCTGCTGATCTGTAGTAGTATCTGTTGTAGTTCCATCTGTTGCTGTTGTATCAGTAGTTCCTGTTGATGGTACTACATTTGATGCAATACCTGCAGCAGCATATCTTGCGTTAATCTCTGCAGCTTCCTGCTGAAGGATTTCATTTATGTTCTCCTGGGCCATAAATTCGGCTGTATGATGACACTGTTTAATAACTGTTGTAGTATTACCAAGTTCATCAGTAACTGTTGTATATGACGAAGATGCATCAGATGAACCGGACTGCAGTGCGGCAGGTTCTTCTGGAGTAAGTTCAAATACACCAGCTGCCTTGAATGGGCAAGTATCACATGCAGGACAGTTATCATACTGACAAATGTTACCTGAGTAGTGAACATTACATGTTTCTGTAGGTACTGTACCTTCTTCAAAATATTCTGTAATAAGTGTACCATCACAGAGTCCTGAAATAGGTAATTTACCTGATCTTGAACATACAGTAGCTGTTACGATGCCGTCTGGAACTTCAAATGTAGCAGATGGAAGTTCTGCGTGTATCTGTTCCATAACTGTCTTCCAAAGTGTCTTAGCCAGCTTAGTCTCTGCACTGGATGAAAGGTTTTCGTTATTATCATAACCAGCCCATGTTGTAGCTGTGTAATAGTTTGTATAACCTGCAAACCAAACATCGTTTTCATCTGATGTTGTACCAGTCTTACCGGCAATAGCAGTAGTACCGAAGTTAACAGCTGTACCTGTACCACTTGTTACAACATCCTGCATAGCACTTGTAAGAAGGAATGCAGTTGTTTCCTTAAGAATACGTTTTGAATTAGGTGTTGTATTATCAAGGATAACATTACCGTCGTGATCAACTACCTTTGTATATAGCTTAGGCTCTACATAAACACCACCGTTTGCGATAGCTGCGTAAGCGGCATTTAATTCAATGTTCTTAACACCATGTGTAAGACCACCAAGTGCTGTAGGTACCTGAATGTCTGAGTATACCTGACCGTTGATTTCTTCGCTTTCAACAATTGTAGTAAATCCAAAGTTCAGCAGATAATCATATGCGAGCTGAGGAGTAATAAGTGTCATTGTCTTAACTGCTATGATATTCATTGAGTCTTTGATGGCTGTTCTTACAGTTGTAAGACCTCTATATGATTCACCATACCAGTTGCTTACTGGACGACCATTTGAATAATTAAATGGAGCATCGTTAAGTACTGTTGCAAGTGTAAATCCTGCACTATCAAGTGCTGGAGCATATGTAGAGAGTACCTTAAATGTTGAACCAGGCTGTCTAACAGTATCTGTAGCTCTGTTAAGTGTTCTGCTGGCTGTCTTGGTTCCTCTACCACCTACAAGAGCAACTATATAACCAGTTTCCTGATCCTCAATTGTCATAGAAACCTGTGGCTGAGGAGTAAGAGTGATGCTTTCGCCTTCAATTTCATCTCCATCCACCATAATTGCTTCTTTATATTTTTCTATATATTCATTAGCTTCTTCTGTAGAACTGAATAGAGAATCAAATGAAGCACTTTCATTTTCCTGGAAATAATCTTCCATTTTTTCATCACTATAATTTGTAACAGTTCCATCTGAGCTCTTTATTGTAAGCTCATAATCAAGAAGATATTCAACATTTTCTGGATAGTTAGATTCATCCTGGAATACACTATCTACAATTGACTGAATCTCAGGATCCTGTGTTGAATAAATCTTAAGTCCACCACTATACAGAAGAGTGTAAGCCTGAGTCTCGTTATATCCAGCTTCGATAAGGTCATCAAGTACTTCTGTTGTAAGAGCATCAACGAAATATGAGTTAACTGATTCGCTGTCTGTCTCTTCATCAACTGTCTGGATTCTGGAATATACATCATCTGCCATAGCCTCATCATGCTCTGTCTGTGTGATGTATCCCTGCTCAAGCATGTTATTCAGAACTTTTTCTCTTCGTTCTGCATTATTTTCTGGATGTGTAATAGGATTGTATTTACTTGGATTCTGTGTAATACCTGCTATTACAGCACATTCAGAAAGAGTAAGATCACTTACTGACTTATTAAAGTATCTAAGTGATGCTGCCTGAACACCAAGTGTATTTGCACCCAGGTTGATAGTATTCATATAGTTCAGAAGAATTTCTTCTTTGGACATTGTTTTCTCAAGCTCAAGAGCAAGGTACTGCTCCTGAATCTTACGTTTAATCTTTTCGATATCTGTTTCAGATGTCCAGCCGGAGAAAACGTTATTCTTAAGTAGCTGCTGAGTAATAGTACTGGCACCTTCTGAAAGATGTCCAGTTGTAAGTGCAACATATGCAGCTCGGAAGATACCTTGAATATCAATACCATTGTGTTCGTAGAATCTTTCATCCTCTATTGCTACAAACGCATTGGCTAGATTCTCTGGAATCATGTCCATTGTGACAGGAATACGGTTAGAATCGGTTGATACTAACTTGGCTGTCTGATTTCCCTCCGTATCATAAACAAAAGTTGAGAAACCGCTAGGAGTTACATCTATATTACTGATGTCTGGGGCAGTATCTATAATTCCCTTAAAGATACCAATACCTGCGGCTGTCAAAATTATAACGGCGGCAAGGATAAACAGCAGTGCCACATTCATGACAGTTAAGCTGAATTTTTTTCCAAGTTTATTGGAAACAGAATTTAGCTCATGTTGCTGCTTACGCACGCCTTTCTTGCCAAAATTCATATATACCTCCATTATTACTGACTGTTATTTTAGTCAGCTTCAGATAGGTGTAGGAAACTATTGCCACCTACAAATTAAGTCTGCAAATGCAGACTTACAGTATATTATACCATTTTATGGGGGTAGTATAAAGAAAATACTATATTTTTAATAAATGAAATATCTTAACAATTTAAGGTATACATGGTAAGATTTGGATTATGAATAATGAATTAGAAAAAAAGACTTACAAGATAATAACAAAAGAAGGGACCGGCGAGATCGTAGAAAAGAAATCGCGCTTCATAGCCAGTGTTTATGCGGTACAGAGCCAGGAAGAAGCTGAACAGAAGATAGCAGAAGTCAGCAAGAAATACTGGGATGCCAGACATAACTGTTATGCATATGTTCTGGGTAGTATGAGCGAAATATCGAGATGCAGCGATAATGGTGAACCTTCCGGTACAGCAGGTAAGCCAATTCTGGAAGTAATTAATGGGGCTGGAATCACAAACATACTTGTAATTGTAACAAGATATTTTGGTGGAGTTCTGTTGGGAACAGGTGGACTAGTAAGGGCATATACTCAGGCTGCTCAGGCAGGTATAGCTAATGCAGAGATAGGAAGTATGACTTATGCCCAGAAACTCACATTAACTCTTGATTATAACCTGGTCAATAATGTTCAGTATTATCTTAGACAGGAAGAAATACCAATCGGTGCAGATCGCTATGCTGCTGATGTTCAATACGACATAGTTGTCAGCTCAGACAGAGTGGGAACTATAATAGATGGACTTACACAAAAGACTGAAGGAAAAATAAAAATTGAAAAAGGCGAAGAAGGTTATTTCGCAATTTGATTTATAGATGAAGCTATGGATGCGACTGATGCGCAGATGTATTATACAAGCTAAAGCTTGTGACTCTTTGTTCTAAGAAACTAGAATAAAATCTAAAAGTTAATAAAAAAGGGACTGTGAAATAATCAGTCCATGAAAAAAAAGAGAAGTAATAGCTGTAAACAGCCAATTACTTCTCTTTTTTCATGGTAAAATATTACCATGAACAATCAAACCAATTCTTATA
>CAMJFD010000043.1 GCA_946404845.1 uncultured Butyrivibrio sp.
TAATATATGCCCTTATCTTGTTATTATCTCCTGCTTCTGTTACTAGTTCTGTTCCATCCAAAGTCTTACATACATAGCCTTTATAGGCAAAAATAGGAAGCTCAACATATACAGTCTCTGTATTAGAGCTGTCAGCTGCTGTTAGATTTGCTGTGAATACTTTGCCGTCCCATCCAAAATCTCCAACTTCAAAAGCATCATCCTGTGCAATCACGTTAGAATACTGAATTCTGTCCATATCTGTTCCAATTAAAAGATACAGATCTTCTGTATTATATATTCCAAGATCCTCAGCATCTACCACGTCCACAGTCCACTCCTGACTTGACAGATATAAATTCATAAAACCGATTCCCTGTGACACAGATACTACGCATATAAGAGCTGTTATGATAAAAGCTCCTATATTTACAGCCTTTAAGTCCATCCTATTAAAAAGTTCTGTTAGTCTTCCAAGAGCTATTACAAAAGCTACTGTTATAAAAAGGCTTGCAAGCGCCAGATATCTTGCAGGATACTGAACACTACCTATAAATTTATATATAAATGATAAATGGTCTTTGAGATAGTCATAAGGCATGTAGCAACTGGACATGAATAATGACAGCGCTGCAAGTGCCATTGTTATTATTATCTGGTTATATCTATATTCAGACTTATCTGTAGTTCCAGACTTTTTTTCCAATATTATTAAGGCAAAAAAGATAACTACTACAAGGCAAAAAGCTATTAAAAGTGCAGTTCCTGTAGTCTGAGGCATTTCCTCTTTGACATCAGTTCCAAGTTCCTGCATTCCGTTTAATACATTAGTATCAGCGATACTGACTGTGAGGTTATCAAGCTGAATACCATATGTCTGGATATATTCATCCTGTTCCTCTGTTATCTGCATTGGTACATTTGCATAATAATCAAGCATTGGTACAAGTGTTCCAAGATTCACAATACCTATACTGATAACTGCTGCAATCAGTATTATCAGCCTCCTGCATCTATACTCTATGATCTTTGGAATCTGTGTAATACATAATATGACTGTAAATACACCTGCCATCAGCATGCTGAGAAGGTGGGTCTGCATAAGTCCTGTAAATCCTCCAACTATTAAGAGAAAAGATTTACCGTATTCCTTATCACTTGTAAATAACAGATACATTCCGAGGGCTATAAGTGGCATGAACATAATTGCACTATATTCACCAACAGCCTGTCTTGTAACGATATCTATAAGTCTCCAGATGCTAAGCTGATACAGATATGCTCCCATAAGAGCAACAAATTTATTACCGCTGATTTTCTTAAATACATAGTAGCTGATAAGTGCTGTACCCAGATTGATGAGTACTATATATACGGCATATGCTTTCCAGAGTGCCATACCGCCAAGATATAACACTGCAGGTATATATAATAATACGTCTCCGTACATGATACTCATTGGATAGCCATAATTATTGAACCAGTGCTGCTGCATCTTGACTGGAAATACTCCGTCCTGAATACCTTCTGCAAGACCTGCAACTCTTCTAAGATGTATTTCAAGGTCATGTCCATATGGCATGTACCCTCTCATAAATGGCATACTTGGAATAACTGCGAGCACAATAAGCGCTGCAATTATGATTATATTTAGAACTTTATTATCTTTTTTCATCTTTATTCCTCTTAAATTTGGGATGTTTCTGACTTATGGCTTCCATTTCCATAAGTCAGATTTCTCCTATATATTTTGCCATTTATAATCAATATATTCAATTAGAATATGTCTTTTACTTCTCCACAATTGGTGTGCAGTTGAAGAGTTTTTTCCACAATAGATAAGCAGTAACTGTTAATAACTCTATGCTGCCAAGGATAATAAATGTCCTTGCAAGTCCTATGTAACCAGCAATGAAACCACATACTGGAAAAGCTAGAATCATCTCAATTGAATAAGCCATACTGTCAATCGATATAATAGTTGCTCTTTGCTCAGATGGTATCTCTGAATTAAGAGAGCTTGATTCAAGTGGTTCTACAAGGCTATGGCACATATTGGATATTACAAAAAATACTATTACTAAGTATTTACCAGGCACTGCGCACAATACGATCATCACACCCATAATAATAGAAATCATGTATTTAAGTCTTGATGCATATCTCTTAAGCAGCCTCTCACTCTGGAGCACCATAAGGCAGCTTGCAATTGAGCTTACAAGCATTATGGTACTAATCTGAATCTTATTAAAATTAAACTCCGCAAAATACTCCTGACTGTAAAAATATAAAACAGCATTAAAAGCCGATAACATTGGGTAATAAAGAATAATCTTAACTACCTGTGGGCTCTCCTTTAAAATATGGAAAACTGTTTTGAAGTGATCTACAAAAGAAACCTTTTCTTTGTTTCTTTCACTTTGATTTAATTCTTTCTGCGAAGCTCTATCGTCTTCATCATTATCTTTTAGGTCACCAACAGGTGGCTCCTGCATAAACAATAATGGAATTATAGATACCGCAGATAACACAAAGTCCATCATGTATACATACATGAAACTGCCTTCAGCAAGAATCCCACCAAGCATAGTACCAATTCCCTGCGCAAATTCTATGATGACATTTAATCTGGAACATACCTTCAGATACTTATCTTCTATACCTGAAGCCTTCATGCTGTCATATACAAGAGCATCCTCTGTACCTGAATTAAGATTATAATTAAGCGCACTTACCATAAAGCTCAGACAGAACATCCAAAGCGTAGTTGAATTGAGCATCATTATTGCTGATAGCATGGATAATAATCTTCCAGCTATCATAACCTTACGCCTGCCAAAAAGATCAGCAATTGCACCACTAGGAACTTCAAAAATCATACTGGTAACATGGAATACACCTTCTGCAATACCAATTTCAAAAAGGCTCATCCCCCTGAATCCCATGTACAGAACCCAGATAGCACTAGTAACATCAAAATATCTCATAAAGCTATAAACATAATCTAGCTTTACATTTCTAGAATAATCTTTATTTAATTTATTATGAAAAAACATTGTAGTCAGACTCCTTAATCAAAATAATTTTTATAATTGATTACAGGACTACAATCCTATTTAGATAAATAATAAACGTATTATCGTATACTTACAGGCATAGTAGTCCAATTTCTAACATCTGCATATGTTAAATTATTAGAACTGCTACTAACTACTGCTAAGTATGACATACAGTTTATTCCTTTCTAAGATTTATTTCTCTCCCCACTATAACACACCGCTCCCACATAACACAAGCCCTCTAATGCACCAGGCACGTAGAATTCCCGTCCCTAGTACACTACAGTTGCACCGTCGAAGGTCTGGACGTTGGTAAGACCAGCGTCGTTTAAGAGCTCGATGTAGTCATCGTTACCTTCGTAGATGATGTATACACCATCTGGATTGATTTCTTCCGGAGCATCAAAAATGTAATTGGCATAGTTAGATGTTCCTGTTTCCGGAAGATTGTAAGTATATGGATCTATCTTGGTTGCTAGCATGTAATAAATATATGGTGGCACATATGGCTGATTATTATGAACTATGTAAATCCACTGACCACACAGATCTGGATCATTTGATACATAATCAATTGCAGAATCTAACTGCTTCTGGAACAAATAATACTGATGATCTGCATCATCTACGTAATAATACTTATAGAATGACACTGCAAATACACCATATATAACCACAAGAGCTACAGCCGCAAATACCTGAATCTCATTCTTGAAAAATCCTATTACTGCCACAATTCCAACTGTTACAAGATACAGGATAGCATAGAAAATACCATTTAACCTGTTCGCATTTGGACCATCTCCGCCCAGCATAGAACCTATTACTACCATAATTGCAAACCATATGACTATTAATACATCTGGCGACAACTCTTTTTCCTTCCTCTTAGATCTTGATTTAAATGAGGAAATAGCATTCCTGATAGTCACAATAAGACCAATAGCTGCAAAAGGAATTGATATGTAATAAATAGTTCCGTATGTTTCATTCGTATTATAATCAAGCCAGTCATACATAAAGGTAGCCTTAAGAGCCTCTAACAGACTATCAAATGTTGGCACATGGAACTCTGTTGCCCTATAAAACGTAAGGGCTGTAATTGTTATAGGACCTATATGCATTGCAGGTAGGCCATTCATATTGACATACTGAACCAACACAAGAGGAATACCCATTATGGCAAGAGGAATAATAAAGGCAAGAGCCTGACCAAAGTCTATTCTTCTTATTATCAGCATTATTACAAATACGAATAAGAGAAAAGCTGGAACTATTATATAACTGATTGCATATGTATATAGAATTAATCCTGAACATATACCTGCCAGAATATAATGATGTATCTGACCGCTCCTTGCTGCCTTCAATATCATATATATAGCAAGTGTTGATGTTCCCAGCATCAGATTACAGTCAAGACCAAATCTTGAACTCATTACAAAATATGGCATTATAAGATACAGCGCTGCCATTACTGGAAGTGCTGCATAGCTTTTTTCACAGATTTTGGACTTACTAATAATAAGTGTTCCGCATATAACTGTGATTATTCCAAATATGAATGCTGGTATTCTAATAGAAACGGTAGAAAAGCCAAACAGCTTGATGCATAACGCTGCAAGATATGCATACAAAGCGCTCTGACCTCCACCGTAATTGATAAGATAAACCGGATATGAATTAAGATATCTGTCGACACCGTAATTAGCAAGGCTCCATGCATCATATGCCATTCCGGCTTCATCTACATTAAGTCCTGCCGGCAGTGCTGCCAGTTTGAATAAATGCGTTACTATCGCTGCAAGTATAAGTGCTATTGTGATTGCTGTATGTTTTTTCATACATCCTCCAACATAATAGTATTTGGGATTATTCCCATTCAACCTTGCCAGTCTCTTCCAGCTCCTTAACACATATTGCCTGTAATTCACGTACTGTCTTGGTAATGATCTTGGCAAGAGCTACAAATGTATCCAGCTCTCTCTGATCCCATAATCTCACATATATGGCATTTGCACCAAGACATCCCAGAACTTCTCCATCCTCTGTATACATCAGTACCTGAAGGAAGCTCTTAACATTCATTTTAAGGAGCTCAGACCTTATCGGTTCATTAACTGATTTTACATCGGTACAGAAAAAGATTCCATCGGAATTATAATTTTTAATAAATTCATCTCTTCTAATCTTGATATGTGGTCTGATATTCTTAGTATTTGTCTTACTCCTTGAATAAAAGTATGACTTACCAACCCTACTGCCATCTGGCATATAGCAGTTGGCATGAACTCTGTCCACTTCAAAAAAGTCGCATATAACTTTGCAAGACTCTTCTATTTTTTCTCTTACAGATATAGATGAATTATTTATATTCAAAACAGTTGTAATAAGAGGCAAATAGTCAATCTCTTTGCTTTCACCATATTTTTCTACAACTGTTCTGTCTCTGTCTCCAATATAGCTGGAAATTATCATTTCAGGATTATAGAATCTGTACTTATTCTTACCATCTCCCTTTGCGGCATAGGTAGCCATATCTGCCTGTTTGAAAAGCTTCTGAAATGCTATATTGTCACTTGCAACAGAAACTCCTATACTGGCTGATACTCCATAAATTGCGCCGTACTGTTCTATACTGGCACGAAGCTGATTCACAATAGCATCCAACAGCTGTTCATTCATAACCGGATGAACACATACTAGGAATTCATCTCCTCCAAGCCTTGAAATCGTAGAGTTACTCCCAAAAAATCCTGTTATTATAGTAGATATATCTTTTAATACCTGATCACCTACAAGATGACCATGAGTATCATTGACCTGCTTGAAATTATCAAGATCTATCATCAGAAGGGCAGTTTTTGAATCTTTTGTTGTGTTCCCAAGAACGGCTTCGATATTCTTTTCAATTCCCTCTCTATTAAGAAGTCCTGTCAGAGAATCTGTATCCACTTTTCTGATACGATCAATATTTCTGCACATTCCAAAGACTTCTCCCCTATCCTGAAGATAACAACATTTGACATTGAATAACTCATATTTTTCTTCTGCTGTCAGCATCAGAATATCCTCAGAAGTTATCTCCCTTTGAGAAGCACATCTTATAACTTTTTCAAATGCCTGCTTGTAATCCTGTTCTACAAGCATATTTCCATCCATATTATTAAGAAACTGTTCATATTTTTCTTTAGCAAACAGACGGTGCTTATAGTTACCCCCAAATCTTATGGTGTCCTCTTTAACATCATAGAAAAATAGGGTGTTTGCTGTCATTGCATCTATTGCTTTGAGCTCATCCATAAATACTAATCCTATTATTGAAACAAGAAACTATTACTAAATTTATCCTAATTATAGATTATACATTTAATTAATCATTTTGAAATAGTCAAAATGATATTTTTATAACTAATTCTTGCTATATATACTATGATATAGGAACATAATTTGGTATTACAAAGCAATTTCTTCGTATTAAATAAAAATTGCTTTGCCATAAGAGTGGTCGTATAAGATAATATGATGATAGATATAAATATTATTGGAGGAACCGTTTTGAAAATAAAAGTAAAAAAGTTTGATAAGCTGTTATTACTAATACTGTATACAATTATTTATATCATTATGTGTTATGCAGTATGGGGATACTTCAAATTATCCGGCAAGTCATTTGTAAATATGACTGATGCGTTTGAGCAGCACATCAAATCCCTCATAGAATATGGCAAATATATAAGGGGATATTTCTATCATGTAATCCATGACCATAGCCTGATACCTCAAAACTACTCTTTTGGTATAGGATATGGCGCCGATTTCTATTCATCCATGCAGTATTACTGTATAGGAGATATATTAAACCTCCCTGTAGCATTCATGCCATCAGAGGCAGTATATAATTATTATAATTTCCTAATACTGCTAAGACCATATCTTGCCGGCCTTTCACTATATGCATTCGCATCTTATAAAAAAAGCCTGCGTACTGATTCTTCTGCAAATGATAATTATTTAATAAATATTCCTGCATTTCTAACAGGCATGATATCCTATGCATTTTGCGGAACCGTTATGTTTATAGGTATGTGGAATCCATTCTTTGTAAATCCCATGATCTACCTACCACTTATGCTACTTGGCTCAGAGATATTCATGCATGACAAAAAGCCTTTTGTATTCATGGTCTCCGTAT
The DNA here is from genome assembly GCA_946404845.1 of uncultured Butyrivibrio sp. Taxonomy (GTDB): domain Bacteria; phylum Bacillota; class Clostridia; order Lachnospirales; family Lachnospiraceae; genus Butyrivibrio. Next base: position 7,234 of record CAMJFD010000043.1, read on the forward strand.
TTCTTGCTGCATGTAGTAATTTCTACTTCTTTTACATGCTGGTAGTACTGACTATCGGATATTGCATCATAAGACTTATTGCTATTAATGCAAATGGCCGCAAAAAAATATCTGATATATTTAAGGCTATCCTTGAATTCCTGATTCTCGGAATTATAGGAACTATGATGAGCCTTGTCGTACTACTGCCTGTTGTTCTCATGTTCCTGAATAACCCTAGAATGGGATCAGGTCATAGCTATACACTGCTATATCAGGCTGATTATTATAAAGAACTATTGCAGAATCTGATATCTTACATATATCATCCTCAGTACGATACAGAACTTGGATATACATTCATAGCTATTCCAGTTATCATCTGCCTGTTCATGAATTTCAAAAAATATAAAGAAGAGCTAATTATGTTCATAATTATGACCATAATGCTGATATTCCCAGTATTTGGCTATGCCATGACAGGATTTGCCTATATGATTAACAGATGGACTTTTGCCGCATCTCTTCTTATATGTATGCTGATAATAGAGCTGTGGAATGAGTTCTATAAGATGTCTAAAATTAAATGTATAATTCTCATCATTACAACAGTCATTATCATAGCTCTGTACTATCTTACACATGTATCAGATACAGCACTTGTATCCAAACAGCTACAGCTCCTCATTGCAGTTACTCTTATAATGGTAGTTGCAAGTCTTATTGGAGACAGGATTAAATTTATAAGCCATATAGCCATGCCTGTTGCAGCGCTTATACTGGTAGCTGCAGGTATATCATATAATGGCTATTACGCTAATTCAGCTGATGAGGGTAACCTTCCTAATGGTTATGTAGATTCCTGCACAGGCGCAGAATTTCTTGCTCTGCAAAATGACTCAGAAGTTAAGATAATCGAGCAGGTTGCAGGTGACAGCGCTGATTCATTCTATAGATATACAGGACGTAATCTTACATGGAATGCAAGTCTTTTGGACGGAATATCATCTACGCAGTTCTACTGGAGTCTTACAAACGGTAATATCTCCAATTACCTTAGCGAACTTGCAATTAACGAAATGGCTGATTTCTCATATTACGGACTTGATGACAGAACTATTCCTCTTACACTTTCTGGCGTCAAGTATTATTCACTCAGATATGACAATGATTTTGAGAGATTATTTGTACCATATGGATTTAGTTATAATCAGTCAGTTTATAACTTTGCAGAATTTGAAAATACCAATGCAATGTCACTTGGATATACATATGCAAATACCATATCTTCAGATGAGTATGAAGCTATGACTCCGGCCCAGAGACAGGAAGCTATGCTGCAGGGAGTTGTAATAAATGATGGTAAGCTGACAGGCGAATATAATGAAATATCTCCTGCATATACCTATTCAAGCCTGGAATATAACATGACACTTGATGATAATATCAAGGATAAGGGTTCAAATACTTATAAGGTCAAAAAAGACGGAGGCACAATAACTTTTACCTTCGATGGTCTTACAGGGTGCGAGACATATCTGTATATCAAAGGTCTTGAATATAATGGACAAAATGATGCTGTTAATATAACTGTAAATGCATACTCAAAAGAAGAAGCCAAAACTACCAAGACAATTGCCTATAAAACTCCTGAAAGCCAATTCTATAGCGGATGGCATGATTATATGGTCAATATGGGATATTCAGATGGTTCTATTACTTCTATAACTGTAACTCTTCCTGATAAAGGGACAGTAAGCTATGAAGATATTGAAATAATCTGTCAGCCTATGGATAATCTAAATTCACAGATAGCAGAACTATCTAAGTATTCACTTACTAATATAGAGCTGTGCAAGAATCCAATATCCAAAATGACCAACACTATAACAGCAGATATAACTAATGATGAAGACCGTATTCTTGTACTAAACATTCCTTATCAGGACGGATGGACAGCTTATGTAGACGGCGTTAAAACTGATGTAGTACGTGCAAATACCATGTTTATGTCAATTGATCTTCCAAAAGGAGAACATATGATAACTCTTAAATACAATACACCTGGTCTTCTTCCTGGATTAATTTTATCTATTATAGGCATTTTACTGCTAATAGCTGCTACTATTTACTATAAGAGACAGGCAAAATAAAGAGTTTCCTTATTTTGTAATTTTATGATTATTTTATAACCATTTTTTCTAAATCGTGATATTATAGGAATCACGAAGTTATTTTTTGTGGGTTGTTTATTAACAGGCACCTAAGGATCTTCAGGTGCCTGTTATTTTTTTAGGATTTATGGAGTATATATATGTCTAAGAATTTACACGGGTTACTATTGTTGTATGGGGAAGACATCCTGTCTTCTGCAGATTTTCAGAAGGCATTTGCCCAGACTCATCATGGATGTACAAATGTGGGCGCTCACAGTATAGGCGTTGCATTATATGCACTTGCTATTTGCAGCCTTCTTGAAAAGATACATGTCAAAACCAATATGAGAAATGTCACAATAGCAGCTCTGTGTCATGACCTTGGAATCTTAGGTCGTTATGAAAAATTCAAAAACAATAGAATTTGCTGCAAACAGCATCCTATTGATTCTGTTACAGTTTACAAGAAAGTTTTTGGCGAAATGGATGCTCATATAGAAGATGCCATTCGTCATCATATGTGGCCACTTACAATTATGCCTCCTAAATATCATGAAGGCTATATTATCACAGTTGCCGATAAATTAAGCGCTCTTTCAGAGGTACTTGGTCATTCTCCAGCAAGATTTTTTAACCATTTTACCTTCTATGAGAACTATCTTTCAACAACTACTGGCTAATTTTATATATTTGATATAACATATATTTAAGCTCTATATTATATTCACATTGGGGAACTATTGTATTATTACATCAAATGGAGAATTGTATGAAAAAAACTACGGAGCAAAAATCTTATGTAAAGACCGGCTTTAGCAGGCTTGTTTTTGCTGCTATTGCGGTACTCATTGAATTTCTATGGATATATGGCATACTACTGGCTGTAGGTAAGAATTATGCTGGTGTCTCATCTCTTGCCTCATTAGTAGCACTAATAATAGTAATATTTCTATATGGCAGAGAAATGAACGCTTCTCTTAAAATGCCATGGATTATCCTAATCTCTGCATTTCCACCTCTTGGAATAATGCTATATCTGTTTGTAGGTCTAAGCGGATCAACAAAGCGAATGCGGGAGAGATTTGAAACAATTGATTCTATATTATTCCAATTAATTCCACAAAACCAAGAAGTTATGGATGATCTCCATAAGGAAGATTCCCTTGCCTATACACAGGCCATGTATTTATCTGATTTCTGCAAATTTCCTATTTATAAGGATACAAGAACTGAGTTCTATAATGAAGGCCATAAAGGTCTTGAAGCACAGAAGGAAGCTCTTAGGAAGGCTGAAAAATTCATCTTTATGGAATACCATGCCATTGAAGACAAAGAGGCTTTTCACGAGCTGGAAGATATTCTGGTTGAGAAGGTTCAGGAAGGCGTTGAAGTAAGACTTTTCTATGATGATATGGGCAGTATCTTTTTTATAAATATGGACTTTATTAAACGTATGGAAGAAAAGGGTATACAGTGCAGATGCTTTAATCCTGTAGTCCCTATTGCAAATATGTTCCTAAATAACAGAGACCATCGTAAAATAACTATTATTGATGGCAAAGTCGGCTTCACAGGCGGATATAACCTTGCAAATGAATATTTTGGATATACTGAACCTTTTGGTAAATGGAAGGATACAGGTATCAAGCTAGAAGGCGAAGCAGTCCGCTCCCTTACAATAATGTTCCTGGAAATGTGGAATGCAATTCATGCTACTGATAAGGATGACAAAGAATATGATTACTATTTTCCTCAAACAAAGTCATTCGAAAATCAGGGATATGTCCAGCCTTATGCTGACAGTCCTCTTGACCATGAGCATGTTGGAGAAAATGTATATTTAAATCTTATAAATAGTGCAACAGACTACTTATATTTTGTTACTCCTTATCTTATAATTACTGATGAAATGGACAAAGCTTTCAGACTGGCTGCCAAAAAGGGAGTTGATGTCAGAATCATCACCCCTGGTATTCCTGATAAAAAGCTTGTTTACAGCATAACTCGTTCTTATTATTCAAGACTTTGCAGACATGGTGTACGAATTTTTGAATATACACCAGGCTTTTGTCATGCTAAAATGAGTGTGGCGGATGGAAAATATGCCACATGCGGTACAATAAATCTTGATTACAGAAGTCTGTACCATCATTTTGAAAATGGCGTATTTATGTATAATACACCAGTTGTAGCTGATATCAAAAAAGATTTTGATGATATGTTCCCTGTCTGCCATGAAGTTACAGATATATATCGTGCTCCACAGAAAAAGCGCCTTCTCTTTAGTCAGTGTATACTTAGACTTTTTGCACCACTTCTATGACATAGAGATAAATGATGTATATAAAGAGAATAACGTATATAAAACAAACTGAAGGCCATGCCAATACAGAGATGTATTAGTATGGCCTTATTATTTCGGACATAAAATGATAACTCAAATTAAATTTAGTTAATAAAAAATTAGTTTTTTATTTCCGTAATCTTTAGTGCAAAATATCGTCTATAATTTTATACTATTATCAAGGAGTCAAAAAGCACCAAATGACAGAAACAGACAGATTAACAATGGTTCTAAACAATGCAAAAAGAATAATATTTACAGCGATTGCTATTCTGATTCCTATTCTGATTATCTATATAGGAAGTTCCAGAATGAATACGACCGCTAATTTTGATATGGTCCAGTTAGAGGATGGCTGGACTATTAGTCATGCAGATTTATATGAAGAAAATACGTCTCTGTCTTCAGCCTCTATTGGCCTTATCAATAAAGGTGAATCAGTTACTATGGAAAGGTCTCTTTCCCGCATTACTACTCCTATTACATGCCTTGCATTTAGAACTATCCTGTCTACAGTTGATGTTTATATGGATGATGAACTTATATATTCCTACGGCTATGACTATGCAGAATCTGACAAAATGCTGCCAAAGGCTTATCACTATATATCTCTTCCTAATGGATATGAAAGTTCTACTCTAAAGATTATTATTACTGCCACAGAAGATGGGGCTTTTTCTGGTCTTGGCGAATTCTACCTCGGTGACAGAATAGATATTGAGACTATGTACGTACAAAATAAACGTATGCCTCTGTTCATATCAATATTCCTTATCATGTTCAGCTTAATATTACTGCTACTTACGCCGTTCCTGTTTACTTCAGATCATAAGGACTATTCGATTTTCTTTAATATCATTATTTCCTTCTTCATGGGAACTTATATACTTTGCTACAATGATATGATTTTCTTTTTTACCAATAATTATTATTTCGGAACTATTCTGGAGTATTTCTCATTATTTATAATTCCGTTTGCTGCTATTGGATTTTTGGTTACCAATAACCAAAGATACAATACTATTGTAACCAAAATAATGCTCATTGTAGACATTGCTTTTGTCGCCATCGTTTTTGTACTGCATACTACTAACACAATACATATGAATCATTTTGTAATCTATATGCATCTAATCAGTCTTGTAGAGGGTTTATATGTAGTTATCAAGATAACGCATAACATTATAAAAGATACCCGTTCAGATCAATCCTCACATGTCCTTACATCTATACAGATACTGGCTCTTGGCATATATATTCTGATCATATGTACTATTATTGATATTGTTAAATTCAATATAGTCAAAATCTTCAGTGATGCTGGTGAAAGCACATCTTCCATAAGTCTTATAACGATAGGTGCGCTTGCATTTGTAATATGCCTTCTACTCAACTACTTCTTCCATTGTATTGAGCATATCGGTGCTGTCAGTATTAAGAAACACCTTGAAGGACTTGCCTATACAGATGAACTTACAGGTCTTGCTAACAGAGCCAAATGTGAGCAGGAACTTGTTACTATAAGTAGAACAAAAGGTGATTATACTATAATCTCTCTTGATCTGGATAATTTAAAAAATGTAAATGACAATCATGGACACTTGGAAGGAGATCATTTAATAATAGAATTTGCAGAGCTTTTGAAAAAAGCCTTTAAAGATTCATATCTGATAGGCAGAATGGGCGGCGATGAATTTATAGTCATCCTGTATAATTCTGAAAGTAAGGCAGAAAACTTATTATCTGATCTTAAATTACTAATAGCAGACAAAAACAGCAGTGACAGAAATCATATATTCAGAATCTCTGCATCCTGGGGTTTTGCTCACCGTCATGAGCTGGGCGAGGGCAAAAATGCTAGTGACGTTTATATGCTTGCAGATAGCAGAATGTATTCTATGAAGAACCTGCATCATACCAAAACACTTAATAAGTTATACCAGGATATAGGAAACTCTGTAAAAGGAGGTGAGCAGTCTTGAATGCAATAGATAATATACGTAAAAATCTGCTCTTCCTCTTACTAATAATAATATTAGTAATACTAATTGTGCTATTCCTATTGAATCTGACTGCAGATACAACTATCGGTCAGATCAGTGAACTTACTGATGAATGGACACTGTACTATGAGGATGGCCAATATCAAAATGTCGATCTGACCAGGTTCTATGAAACAACAGGAATTAAAATAAAAAAAGGAGATACATTTACATTAACTACAACATTACCAGACCTTGGCTATACTGAGTTTCCAACGCTTATTTTTAAATCGACATATTTTGCTTATGATCTCTACTTTGATGGTATACAAATAGCTTCATACAAGGTCGATCGTTTTGAAGATAACAGATATATAGGATCATCCACAAGATTTATACCTCTTTCTACTAAATATGCTGGAATGCAGCTGACCATAAGAGTTTATGTAGCAAGTGATGATCTGTTCTCAGGATACTATCCTCCTATACTTGGAAGCTATAGTGATCTTAAATCATATTATATTGGTTCTAAGCTCCTGCCAATAACGACGGGTATATTTATGATTATTTTCAGTCTGGCATTTGCATTTATTACTATACTTTTCTACTATGCCATCCCTGAAATATTAAACCTCGTATATAGTTCAATTCTATGCGGAGTAATCGGGGTATGGATACTGTGCTATTATAATGTAGCTTCGCTGTTTATGAATGTTACGTATGAATCAACGCTTGAATATACTGCGCTATATTGTATAGTTCCGCTTTCATACCTTATAGTTAACAGCATCAAGAAACACTACTACGATAAGATATTCAATATACTAGCGATTATGAGTATATTCCTTAGTTTGTTCTTCATACTACTGCACTACCTTAACATAGTATACCTTGATGTAATGTTACCTTTTTACTATGTTCTGTGCTTTATAGGTACAGTAGTAACTATTGTTTATATTTATCTGGATCATAGAGATCATGTACTGAGCCCATCAGAGAGAATCCTGCTTAAATCACTATTTGTATGCATTCTCTTCATTCTGGCTCAAATGGTCAGTTATACACTGGTAGATAATAATACAATTGTTTTTTCTGATATATCAGATAATTTTATTCCTATTGGTGGCCTTATATTCATATATGCACAGATGTATAACTATTTTGTATATATCACAGAATCTTATGCCAGAAAGCAGGAATATGCATCCCTTACGCATCTTGCCTACGCAGATGGTCTGACAAATCTTGCAAACAGATCAATGTCCGAAAAGATTATGGCTGAGCTTGATGCAACTGATACAGACTATTGTATTCTCAGTATGGATTTAAATGGTCTAAAAGATATAAATGACAAATATGGCCATTCAGCTGGAGACAGGTATATAACTGATTTTGCCAAGATTCTAAAAAGTAATTTTGAACCTTACGGAACATGTTGCCGTATAGGTGGTGATGAGTTCCTGATAATAATGCCTAACTCAACATCAGATGAGATAGATGCTCTGATATCCAAAACCAAATCTAGTCTGGATGTATTAAATGTCTTGTATTCAGAGTTCAAACGAAGCGTTGCCTGTGGCTATGCATTTAGGCATGACTGCCCAAATGAGGATTTCCATTCAGTATATCTTAAGGCAGATGAGCGTATGTATGCAGAGAAAAAACTCATGCATAAAAAGCTGGGTATTCTTACCAGAGTATAGAAATTTGTTATTAAATATAATCAGTAATAATTATCAAAAACGTCTAAAATTTAGATTTTTAAGCCAAAATCTAATTTAGACGTTTTTTAGATTATATTAACGTAATATTCAGAAGTATTAAATCACTTGTAATTCCTATGTTATAAGCATTTTGTGCTATCTGAATGCATTGTTTTTAAAGATTTATAGTGATATAGTAATTGTACGGAATTACGTTTTAAATATGAGTATTATACTTATGAGGAAAGGACAGATTATTATGAACAAAAAGAGGGGTTCACTTCGTTATCTAATCATAGCTGTAATTCTATGTGCAGTTATCGTCACAGGTGCCTGCATTGAATTATTCTCAGTTATAAGTACTATCCAGACTAACTCTCAGCAGACAGAAGCTTATGCAGAGAGACTTCTCGATGATGTAAAAGCTGAGCTCAAAAATGAAACTCAGATTGCAATGAGTATCTGCTCTACTATGTATAGCAGATATGAAGCCGGAGAAATGTCATTGGAAGAAGCCGAAAAAGAAGCAGCAGATATCATAAGAGAGCTTAAATATGATGATGGTAATGGCTATTTCTGGGTTGATACTTCTGAAGGTGTAAATGTAGTACTACTTGGAAGAGATACTGAAGGTAGTTCAAGATGGGATGCTGTTGATACAAACGGCAATTATTATATACAGCAGATGATATCAAATGGTATGCAGGACGGCGGTGGATATACGCAGCTGATGTTTGCAAAGCCTAATGAAACAGAAGAATTACCCAAGCTCAATTACACAGCTTACTATGAGCCTTTTGACTGGGTAATGGGAACTGGTGTATGGATTGATGACATTGATGAGATGGAAGCTGCATATCAGGCTGAGGCACAGGCCTCTCTAATATCAAGTCTTTCAAGATCATTTATAGTACTTGTAGTTCTGATACTTATCGGCGTTGCTGTAGCTATTTATATGGGTAACCGTATTACCAAGCCAATCATCATGGTTACAGATGAAATGGTCAAAATGTCTGATAGCGACTTTACCGAAAATGAAGGAATGGACAAAGTTAGAAGGCTTAAAAATAAAAATAATGAAATTGGACTTATTGCAAATGCGCTTGATTTGATGCACAAGAATATTCGAGATCTTATGCTTAAGATTTCTGATACTACAGATTATGTAGCATCTGCATCTGAAGAGTTATCATCAAGTGCCTCTCAGTCAGCACAGGCAAGTGAAATGGTTGCTACATCATGTACTAGTGTTGCTACATCATGTGCTAATCAGATTACAGCTATTTCTGGAGCAAGTACTGAAACTCAGACATTCATAGACAATATGCATGAATTTGAAAGTGCTATCCAGAGAACTAATGATATGATTACTTCTACAAATCAGGCAGCTGAAAAAGGCGCTGCTGATATGAATAATGCTACAAATATGATGCATACTATCAAGGATTCTGTTGAAAACTCAGCTGAAGTTGTTGATGGTCTTGGTGAAAAGCTCAAAAATATTGATACATTTGTTAATACAATTGCAGAAATCGCAAGCCAGACAAACCTTTTGTCTCTGAACGCAAGTATTGAGGCCGCAAGAGCTGGTGAAATGGGTAAGGGATTTGCCGTTGTAGCAAGCGAAATCAGCAAGCTGGCTGATGATTCTAATCAGGCTGCATCAAATATTACAGAACTTATTGAAGATATCATGAAGAGTTCAGAAGAAGCCGTAGATGCAATGCGTAGTGGTGCTCAGAGCGTTATTGAAGGTACTGAAACAGTTAATGAAGCTGGTCAGACTTTCAACAATATCGTAGATATGGTTTATCAGATTTCAGAAGAATCTGGTAGAATGAGTTCTATTGTTGAACAGCTTGCAACTGGTACAGATACAATTGCAGACAATATTCGTAGGATTGAAGATATGAGTGTAAGCGTAGCAGATGAAACTTCTAATGTATCAGCTGCATCACAGGAGCAGACAGCATCTTCGCAGGAAGTTGCAGAAGCATCCGACAAACTTGCCGAAAATGCTCAGGATCTTCAGGGCTTCGTTGCCAAATTTGATTTGTAATTAAGCTCATAACTATATCATGGAAATTTAATAACTCCTCATTAACATAGTAACTTAAAATGCGCAACCGATAAAAACGGTTGCGCATTTTTATAAGGATTATTTATGAATTTTGTTATTATAATTAAGCCATGAGCATACGGAACATATCAATAACCTGTTCTTTAGTAGCTTCACGTGGGTTTCCTGGATAGCATGCATCGTTAAGTGCATCTGTTGCAAGCTGATCAAGGTCTTCTTCCTTAATCTTATCAAGTGTCTTAGGAATTCCAACATCTTCAGAAAGCTTCTTAACTGCTGCGATAGCTGCATCACGATATTCTTCCTGTGACATTTCATCAACGCCCTTAACACCCATAGCTCTTGCTACTTCACGAAGTCTCTCGCCTGTATATTCACGATTGAATTCCATTGAGATTGGAAGGAACATAGCACAAGCTACACCGTGTGGTGTGTCATAATGAGCTGAAAGTGTGTGAGCCATAGCATGATCGATACCAAGACCAACATTTGAGAATCCCATACCAGCGATGTACTGACCAAGAGCCATACCTTCACGTCCAGACTTCTTATTATCTACTGCATCACGAAGGTTCTCTGAGATAAGTCTAATAGCTTCAAGATGGAACATATCTGTCATCTCCCAAGCTGCTTTTGTTGTAT
>CAMJFD010000044.1 GCA_946404845.1 uncultured Butyrivibrio sp.
ATAGCAGATGATAAGTCAGAAGCAAGTACTAATGCTGAGACAAATTTGACTGATGCAACATCCAAGCAGTCAGAAGCAGAGTCTGATGTAAAGACAGCCGAAACTGATGTCAAGTCAAATAAAGAGTCAGTAGAAAAGGCTAATGAATCTAAGGAAGATACAGACAGAACTAATAAGAAGAACATTGCTGATGGCGCTGACAGTGTAAAAGAGAGCCAGTTATCAGTTATTACTTCAGAAATTAGTGCGCAGCAGGAAGTAGATAAATATCAGAAACAGTTAGATGACTGTACTATAGTAGCTCCTGCAGATGGCGTAATTACAAGTGTTGGCGTCAAAGAAGGTGATACATATAAGGGAACTGAAATAGCAGTTATTCAGGATAATAGTGGTTATAAGGTAAGCGCAAACGTTGATCAGTATGATATAAGTGATGTTGCCCAGGATATGGAAGTTACAATTAAGACAGAAACTACTGGGGATGATGATATGACAGGTAAGATAACATTTGTATCACCTGTTCCTGGAGTTGCAGCTACAACTAATACTGATAATTCAGCTCAGTCTACTAATACAACTGCTTCAAACGATTATCCTATTGAAATAACAATCGATAATCCAAGCGACAGACTCAGAATCGGTATGACAGCTAAGGTTACAATTATTGAAAGTCAGGTCAAGGATGCACTTACACTCCCTGATAATGCTGTACAGACAGATACAGACGGTAATTATTATGTAGAAGTTGTAACTGATGATGCGGCAGGAACAACACAGCAGATAAATGTTACATATGGTCTTAAGACAGACTACTACGTTCAGGTAGAAGGTGAAGGCTTAAGTGAAGGAATGAATGTTGTAGTTAATGATGACAGCACATATTCAGATACTACTGATACAGAAGGCACAGCAGATACTTCTATGGAATACTAATTATTATTTAATACCTTTTTTGCCAAAAAAATAATTCACTAATACGAAAGGCCATGATGGAAAATATAGAATTACTAAATAAAGAAAAAATGATTTCTGGAAAAGGAATCTATAAAAGATACAACATCGGCACAGAGAATGAAATCGAGATTTTGCATGGAATAGATATTGACGTCTATAAAGGAGAATTTGTATCTATAGTTGGTCAGTCAGGTTCAGGTAAGTCAACGCTTATGAATATCATTGGTATTCTGGACAGGCCAAGTGCAGGTGAATACACACTTGATGGAATAGATGTTTCTAAGGCTAGAGATAATGAGCTGTCAAGAATACGTAATCAGAAGATAGGATTCGTATTTCAGACCTATAATCTTATACCTAGAACAAGCGCTCTCAAGAACGTAGAGCTACCTATGATGTATGCAGGAGTTAGGGGAAAGGTTAGAACAGAAAAGGCCAAGGAACTATTGGAGATGGTCGGTATGAAGGAAAGAATGCTGCATACACCTGATGAACTCTCAGGAGGTCAGAAGCAAAGAGTTGCTATTGCAAGGTCACTTATGAATGATCCTTCAATTATACTTGCGGATGAGCCAACTGGTGCGCTTGATTCCAAGACTGGTAGGATGATCATGGATCTTTTTCACAAGCTCCATGAGGAAAAGGGGATTACGATAGTACTGATAACTCATTCCAATGAACTTGCTGAAGAGACAGAAAGAGTACTGACTCTTAGAGATGGAATTATAACAGGAGAGAGAAGAGGAGAAACTTATGATCTTAGAAAACGTGAAGCTGGCGCTGAGCGGATTGTATGCTAATAAAATAAGAACATTCCTGACAATGCTCGGTATCATTATAGGTATCGCTTCACTCATAGCGATTATGACAGTAAGTGACTCCATGAACAACTCGGTCATGGCTCAGATGAGCGGCATGGGAGCTAATAATATAGAATTCTTCCTAATGTCCAAGAGCTATGATGAAAATCAAAGAGCACCAAAAGATAGTGATTATTACGATGATAAAACTTTTGAAGCCATAAATAATGCATTTCAGGGACAAATCAAAGGTATATCACTTACAAAGAGCGTCGGATCTACCAAGATTACTGATAAGAAAAAGTATGCAAATGTAGAAATATCAGGTGTTAATAAGACAGCTATGGATGCTAATAAGCTCAATATGGTCGCTGGTCATAATTTTGGAAATAGCGAATATGACGGAGTTCATAAGCTTGCTATAGTATCTGATAAATACGTTAATAACCTTTTTGACGGAGATGCCAATAAGGCACTTGGTCAGAAGCTCGAATTCATGACAGGTTCCAAGTATTATTCATATACTATTGTAGGCGTTTACAAATATTCGGAAGGCTCTGGCAGCAGTTTTTCCATGGGTACTTCGGAAAAAGATATGTCGACACCTTGCTATATTACATTAAATGCAGCAATTGCCCAGCTTAAGGATAAAGGACTGTATGACAGCTTTACAGTAGTTGCAAATGACGGAGTTGATGCAACAGCTCTTTCTACAAGTATTACAGATTACATTAATAAAACTTTTTACAAAAACAATGATACATATGAAGCTTATGGATACAGCATGAAGGAGGAGATAGATTCTACAAAGAGCATGCTTTCTACTCAGAAGATGGCGTTTATGGCAATTGGAGCGATATCACTTCTGGTTGGTGGTATAGGTGTAATGAACATAATGGTCGTATCCATTATGGAGAGAACAAGAGAAATTGGAACCAGAAAAGCCCTCGGCGCAACAAATGGTCAGATTAGATTACAATTTATAACAGAAGCAATAGTCATCTGCCTTGTAGGTGGTATAATAGGAGTAATACTTGGTATAATATTTGGTATGGTGGCATCCCATATGATGAGTTATCAGGGAAGTCCATCAGTAGTTGGTATAGTTGCCAGTGTACTGTTTTCTGTTGTATTTGGTGTATTCTTTGGATTCTACCCAGCCAATAAGGCTGCCAAAATGAACCCTATAGATGCACTCAGATACGAGTAAATTAGAGAGGGAGATATTATATGTCTGATAAATATACTGTTCTGATAGCCGAGGATGACAAGGATATAGTAGAAATACTGACACTTTACCTTGGAAATGAAGGATATAACGTGCTGTCTGCCTTTGACGGGCAGGAAGCTTATAAGATAGCAGAGTCTAATAAAATAGACTTTGCTATTCTTGATATCATGATGCCACTAATGAATGGCTATGATCTTACTAAAAAGCTAAGAGAAAAATATAATATGCCTATTCTGATCCTGTCAGCCAAAAATACTGATAGTGATAAGATATTAGGGCTCAATCTGGGAGCGGATGACTATATTGCAAAGCCTTTTAATCCGCTTGAAATAGTAGCCCGTGTTAATTCTGGAATAAGGAGATTCTATAAATTAAATCCAAGCCAGAATGACAGTGATATCTTAAAGGTTGGTGATCTTGAGCTTGATACAGAGTCTATTGTTCTAAAAAAGAGCGGCAAAGAGATTTCGCTTACAGCTACAGAATTCAAGATTCTGCAGATGCTTATGAAGAATCCTGGTAAGGTTTTTACCAAAGTCCAGATATATGAAAAAATAAATGGTGAATATTTTGAAAGCGATGACAATACCATGATGGTACATATGTCAAAGCTTAGAGATAAGATAGAAGATGATTCCAAGAATCCTAAGTACATCAAGACTATTCGAGGCCTTGGATACAAGATGGAGAAACTTTAATTATGAGGGAAGATAGAAAAGGTAAGAGCTTTACTTTGGTTCTGGTAGTCAGCTATATATTTTTTATAGCGCTTGCAGCTATTCTCCTGGTGCTGATCAATCTCCTTATAGGTAAACTCACCGAGAATATGGTCAAGAGCCCGGACTATGATTCCATAGTCAGCAGTCAGTATCTGTTGGAGGAGAAATATAGCAGGCTTGAAAGATATGTTAATAATGGCTATCTGGAAGTTCTTGATGAAAATGCAAATATCATATATGTAACTGACGGCGTAGATGCAGATAATGAATATTCAGTCGATGAACTTGAGTTTATTGATACATTTGGTGACAGGAATACAGAGTATTATGTGTCTGAGACTGTCAGGACCAAGGCTGGAACGAATCAGTATGTTCTGACCAAATATGAAGAAGTAATTTCAGATGAAGAAGATATGAATAATGAATTCTATGAATCAGAGACTAAACCTATAGGGGTAGTTATTCTTAATTCTGATTATGAGATTCTGTATTCAAGTATAGAGTTTGAAAATGACGTCCTCAGTAAGGATGAGATATCTTATATTCTTGATAGATCAAGTGAAAAGGATTATGTAATAAAATATGATTTCCAAAATGCAGCTGGGCAAAAAAGGCATATTTTAATTCATACAAATCCTACATCTGAAAGCACCTGGAACAGGATACAGGCAGCTTATGATATGGTTACACCTCTTTTTGTAGGAAGTGTAATTGTTCTTCTTATTATTTTTACACTTTTTATAACAAGGAGAGTTTCTAAGCCTCTTAATATGCTGGCTTCTGCAATGAATGAGTTTGCAGAAGGTCATGGTACTACGCATATTGAATTTCGAGGAGATAAGGAATTTGAGAACATCTGTGATACCTTCAATGATATGTCAGATAAGGTCAAAGAAGCTGAGCGTAATAAGCTAAAGCTTGAGGAAGACAGAAGGCAGATGCTTGCAGACATTTCTCATGACCTCAAGACACCTATTACTGTAATTCAGGGATATTCAAGGGCTGTCGCTGATGACGTTGTACCTGTAGATAAGAGACAGAGCTATTTAAATGCAATCGTACTTAAAGCTGATCAGCTGGCCGATCTTATAAATCAGTTTTTTGAATATAGTAAGCTCGATCATCCGCAGTTCTCACTTGACCTTGAGCCAGATGATATATGTGAGTACTTCCGTGAGTATCTGGCATCCAAGTATGAGGAGATAAGCCTTAAGGGTTATGAGATGGATATCAATATCCCGGATCAGAGAATCATGGTCAGATTCGACAACATGCAGCTAAAACGTGTGTTTGAGAATATTATTAATAATACACTTAAGCACAATACCTCTGGAACATGTATATTTGTTAGTGTCAGAGAGACTATGAATAAAGAGAATCTCATAATTCGAATCGGTGATAACGGTGTAGGTATTCCTAAGGAAGTAAGAGACAAGATATTCGAGCCTTTTGCAGTTGGTAATGAGTCCCGTACAAGCGGCCAGGGAACCGGCCTTGGTATGACTATTGCCAAAAAGATTGTAGAAGCACATGGCGGAACAATTAAACTGATTGATTCACCGGACATCAGTTTGACTACGCTGTATGAGATAATACTACCTATTGATGTATTGCCGACGTGGATGGTTTGGTGAAGGAAGCAGAGCAGTTTGACTATCTAACTATGCTGTGCATTGAGTATAAGGGAAGAGGGTAAAATGCACTTTGTTAACGCAAAAGGAATTCTGACCAGGAACTCAGGTTTTGAGGGAATGAATATATACAGGGGATGCAGTCACGGATGTATCTATTGTGACAGCCGAAGCAGTTGCTATCATTTTACACATCCTTTTGAAGATATAGAAGTAAAGGAGAATGCGCCTGAACTTTTGGAATCAGCATTAAGGTCCAAAAGAAAAAAGTGTATGATAGGAACCGGATCCATGTCAGATCCGTATATGCACTGTGAGGAAGAACTTGGGCTGACAAGAAGATGTCTTGAGATTATTTTACAGTATGGTTTCGGAGTCTGTGTTCAAACCAAATCAGACCGAATTCTTCGGGACATAGATCTTCTTGATGAAATTAATAAAAAAGCTAAATGTGTAGTCCAAATGACACTTACAACATATGATGATGATATGTGCAAGATCATTGAGCCTAATGTATGTAATACCAAACGACGCATCGAAGTACTTGGTGAAATGCAGAAAAGGGGAATACCGACTGTTGTATGGCTGACACCAATCCTGCCTTTTATAAATGATACGAAAGAAAATATTACAGCTATCTTAAGTGAATGTGTAAGGGTGGGGGTAAAAGGTATCATCGATTTCGGAATGGGACTGACACTTAGAGAAGGTGATCGGGAATACTATTATAATGCCATTGATAAATATTTTCCGGGACTTAAAGATCATTATATCAAAAGATATGGTAATTCATACGAGCTTGCAAGTCCAAATGCAAAGGAACTTAAGGAAATATTTTTTGAGATTTGCCGTAAGAATGGGATAATGTGTAAACCCGACGAGTGCTTTAAATATATGAATGAGTTACCGGATAAATATGAGCAAATGAGTTTATTTGATCTGTAACCAAGGCAGGAGCATTAAGTTTCGTTCGATAAAGGCTTTCCTCCGAAAGAGAAACTGAAGTTAGAGTAATAAAACATAATAATGTTTATATATGAACGAATATATGGTATAACGCAAGAAAACACTGTACCTTTTGGATAAAATGTGTTATTTTTAGAGTATACATAGTTAATTGACACTATTCATATCATTATATTCGAGGGGGATATTGTTATGGGAGAAGTTGTTAATTTCACTGATCATTCTGAAGAAGATGATGACAAGTTGCTCTATGAGTGGGATGCTCAAGATTTTAAGTATGTTTTTGACAAATATACTGAGAAATTTGGAGATGATTACGCTTGGGATGTTATATTCCAGCTGATCAGATTAAGAGCAGGTGAAACTACTGAATTAAAATTGAATAGACCATAAATTTAAGCCTTATAATCAATTGATTATAAGGCTTATTAAATAGCAAATTGCGATTTTGTGATCAATTTATGCTTTCTTGAAGTCTCTTTCATCAAGCTTTCCATTCATGATCTGATTATTGAGCCACATCTTGAGTGAATCTACTGATCTTGAGATATCTTCAAGCTTAGACTGAATATTCTTAAAGTCTTCAACTTCGTCATCAGTAATCTTGCTATCTGCTGTGATATCGATGAGTCTGTTCTTTTCATTATCAAGAGTATTAAGCCCGGATAATATTTCGAGAGTAATCTGTGTCAGGTCTTTTAATTTGATTTCAGGAACGTGTTCCATACCAATAGGGCATTCATGAGTACAATAGTAATTGCAAAGAGATGCATCCTTGTAACATTTTGACATTGCAATAATGTCCTCTGGATGAGGAAGAGTACGCTCATTCTCAATTTTTTCGATACGATCAGCTGATACGCATTCCATTATTTCGGAAGCTTTGTCGCGTGTATATTCCATTCTTTCACGGCTTAGCTGATATACGTTTTTATTTTCTTTTACGGATTTCTTTCCCATTTTTTCCCCTACCTGTAAATTTTTTCCAAAAACTATTATCCTTGATAATATACATTAATGCAAGCAAAAACGGCGGAAATAAACTTATTTTTACATTAATATTTCTAAATCGTGTAGAGTGGGGAAATATATGCGCCTACATCAGCATAAAACCACCATCTATTTTTAATGTCTTTTAACCAAATATAAAAAAGTTTAGAAATATTTAAATCTTAGGGTTAATTACATCAAATTCTTATGATATAGTCATAAGTGAAGATAATTTTTTTCTTTGATATATATGTAAATACTATCTTCAAATCAAGATATATAAAAGGGTTGATTAAGATAAGGAAATATTTATTGAAGTGAAGGCAATCAGAAATCTTACACTTCAGAAGGAGAAGATATGGTAGCACAGACACCACCAATGGGATGGAATAGTTGGGACTGCTTTGGAGCAGCGGTTAATGAAGAACAGGTAAAAGAAAACGCCAATTACATGGCACAGAATCTCAAGCAATTTGGCTGGGAATATGTAGTTGTTGATATTGAATGGTATCAGCCAACTGCATCAACACATGAATATGTGCCATTTGCAGAACTTGAAATGGATGAGTACGGAAGACTTATTCCTGCAGTTAACAGATTCCCTTCAACAGCTGATGGAAAAGGATTTTCAGCTCTTGCATCATATATACATGATCTCGGACTTAAGTTTGGAATCCACATTATGAGAGGTATGCCAAGAATGGCAGCTCACAAGCACCTTCAGGTAATGGGGACAGATGTTAAATGCTCTGATATTGCTAACCCTAATTCAATTTGCGCATGGAATCCAGATATGTATGGATTATATTGTGACAAAAAAGGTGCTCAAGAATACTATGACAGCATCTTTAAATTATATGCTGAATGGGGCGTTGACTTTGTTAAATGCGATGATATAGCTAGAGAATACCCACATTGCGAAAAGGAAATTGAGGTAATATCCAAGGCTTGCAAGAACTGTGGACGTGATATTGTACTCAGCCTTTCACCAGGACCAGCACCACTTGAGCAGGCAGAGCACCTTAAGGCTAATGCCAATATGTGGCGTATTACTGATGATTTCTGGGATGACTGGAAGCTCCTTCTTGCAATGTTTGAAAGAGCTGAGAAATGGTCTATTCATTCAGGCCCTGGTCACTGGCCAGATGCAGATATGCTGCCAGTTGGATCACTTCGTCAGGACTACGATGAAGGCGACAATACCAAGTTCACTCAGGATGAACAGATTACAATGATGAGTCTTTGGTGCATGATGCGTTCACCACTGATAATTGGTGCACATCTTCCAAAAAATGATGAGTTTACATTAAAACTCCTTACAAATGCAGATGTTCTTGCTATTGAAAAAGAGTCACACTGTGCTCATCAGCTCTATAGAACTGAAAATGAAATTGCATGGGCCGCTCCTAGAAAAGACGGAAAAGGCATATACATAGCTCTGTTTAATATTTCTGATGAAGATAGAGAAATCTCTTTTGCACCAGCATGTGCTGAAATTGATTATAAAAATGCCAAAGAGCTCTGGAGTGGCAAGGAAGTAGCTGTTTCAGACAACATGACTTGTAAGATTCCGCATCATGGAGCAGTGATATATCTGTTTAACTAAAAAATTGGTCCTAATAATTTTTAAATATAGGTTATCCTAAAACGAATACCTCAAGTAAAGGAGGACACAATTATTAAATACAAAAAGTTCTCGGAATTAGATATCAGACTTTCAGAAATAGTTTTTGGCTGTGCCGGACAGTCCATGCTAAATGGAGAAAACACAGATGAACTCCTTGATGCAGCTATAGAACAAGGTATTACTGTGTTTGATACAGCAGAAAACTATGGTAATAGTGAAAAAGTTCTCGGCGACTGGGTTTATAGAAGAGGTAACAGAGACAAGATTGCCATTATTACAAAAGGCTGCCATCCATATGATGGTAAGAGCCGAGTTAATATTGATTGCCTTAGACATGACCTTGAACAGTCACTTGAAAGACTTAAGACTGATTATATCGACATGTATTTTCTCCATAGAGATGATGTATCTATGCCTGTTGGACCTATTATGGAGACACTTAATGAATATTATGATAAGGGCTTTATAAAGAGCTTTGGCGGATCTAACTGGAGCTTGGAGAGAATAATTGAAGCCAATGAATATGCAAGGGAAAACGGCCTTAAACCTATGACTGTATCAAGCCCTAACTACGGCCTTTGCAGGCAGATGAGAGATCCATGGGGCGGCGGTACAACGCTTACTGGTGATGATAACGCAGCTGAACGCAAGTGGTATGAAGATAATCAAATGCCTGTATTTGCACATTCAAGCGTTGGAAGAGGCGTTTTATCTGGTAAGATAAAGAGTACTCAGACAATCGAGGAAGCTAAAAAGATGCTGGATGAATTTGCGATAAAAGGTTTTCTCTCTGAAGAAAACATGGAGAGACTTAAAAGGGCAGAGGAATTGGCATCTGCAAAAAAGTGTTCTGTATCTCAGATTGCACTTTCATGGGCTCTTAGCAGTAAGATGAATGTATTTACCATAGTCAGCTGTTCCAGTACTAAGAGACTTCTTGAAAATGTTGTAGCAAGCGACCTTGAACTTACTGAAGATGAGAGAAATTATTTATATAAAGAAATCTAATCATAACGAATTATAGACACTGAATAGACATAATTGTGAAAATTTACTTGCCCCTTTTGAAAAAAAGATTATAATTTAATTTATTATGTGTAAAAAACTTATACATAATAAAATCATCACTTAGTGATAAGTGAAAAAAATTTTCGGAGGGGAAAATGAGAAATAATTATCTTAAGAACAAGTTACTTGTAGGAGTAACTTTAGTGTCTATGCTCGCAATGACTACAGCTTGCGGAAACGGAGCAACTGTAGAGCCTGAATCTACTCTTGAAGAGGCAGATGAATCTCCAGCTACATTAGGTGAAGATGATACCGAAGAAACTACTGATGAAAGTTCAGAAGCTGCTACTGACAGCGCAGAAGATGCTGCATCAGAAGACAGTGCAACTGAAGAAGTTTCAGCACCTGATTATGAATCATACACAAGTGATGATGGCTGGACAGTATCATATTATCCAGATGTAATCGAAGTAAATGAAGTTGATGAACATAACGTACAGTTCATTTATACAGGTGAGAGTACAGATACTAACATGGCTGTTATATCTTATCTTGAGGATACAACACCAATTGAAGCACTTGATGAACTTGCTAAAGGCTGGGGCTCTGATGCAGAAGTTACTAAGTCGGAAGGATTTTTCCCAGGTACAAGTGATAAGTGGGGATATTGGTACACACTTCAGGATACAGAAGGCACAGGCTATTCAGAAACAGTTATCGCCGGAGAATACAATGGAGGAGTACTCATGTTTGAAGGAGTATTCCATTTAAGTGGTGATGATGAGACTGACATGGCAATTTGTGATATCACAGCAATGGTTGTAGATTCTGTTTCTTATGAAAACTTTGAAGACCAGACTATGTATAATGAATTTTCTGGAACATATTCAGCTGAATCTGATGGATTTACATATTCTATAGTTCTAAATGATGATCACACAGGTGCACTTCACATGCAGGATGATATTGATGTTATCTGGGGTGATGATGAAATAATCTATGCAGATGGTTCATTTACATATGAAATTGAACTTAACGGCGATGAGCTTACACTCATTGATGGTGACAATAAGACAGTTTATACAAGGGAATAATATTTATAACAGACTATGACACTTAACGAAGCGTACAAGATACTGGGCGCATCCAGTAGGGATGACGACAGAGAGATTAAAACTAAATACAAAAAGCTCCTGATTATGTATCATCCCGATTCTGATCCAAATGGGAACAGAAATCCTGAAGATGATGATAAAATTAGACTTGTCATAGAAGCTTATAAGAAAATCAGGGAATCTGCAGGTGAAACCGTGACGGATAGTTACGAGTTCACCTGGGATGCCTTTGAAAACAGAACAGCTTTTTCTGAGAGGAACATATATGTTCAGTTCAGAATATTTGATGAAGATCTTCCATTATCAAGGATGGCCAGAGGCAGATTTGTCTGGGATCCCGATATGGAAGATTTTCCTCTATTTACCAAAAGTGTACTGGAAGCCTGTAAAGAGGTAATGACTGTCAATATGAGTATGCCAGATGCTGATAAAATCAAAGATATATTTAACTATATGATGCAGGAATACGTTCTGCCAGCTGATGCGGCCCGTAAGCTTGGAAATAAGATAAGCGATGACGGCAAGCTTGAAACATATTCTTTTAGCGGTTACCTTAAAGAGGATATTTCGCAGGGCATACGAATTTCAGAAAAAAATATTGGAGAGCCTTTGAATATTTTCTTAAGAGAAGATAGGGCAGTTGTAGAAGAAATTGTTACTGGAAAAATTATTGGCAGCGTATCATTTGATGAAGATGAGCTATATTACGTTGTGTTGCCGCTCCTTGAAGATCCAGAAGTCAATGCATCGGCTACAATTACAAGATCTGATATTAATAATTATTCTGGAAGCGGCAGAATCAGAAGCCGCGCAGGTAATAAACGCCTGCAGGTGATAATAAAACTTAATATTCCAAAAGGCCTTAAGGATACACCTGTTTCAAATAGAAAACTTATCATCAAATTACTGAAATAATAAATATGATTTGATTTAATAAATATTAAAAAATGTCTCTATATCAGGAACTCCGTGCTATAGACATAATAGTGTAATCATAAAAAGATATTTAAATTACAAAATAAGTTGAAAATATGATTTAGACGTTTTATAATTGCATAAATTATGTTTTTTAGAATGGAGTTCTTTGTGATGAGAAGTATCAAAAATGCAAATGTAATTTTATATATCGCTTTTGCTAT
Source organism: uncultured Butyrivibrio sp. (assembly GCA_946404845.1). GTDB lineage: Bacteria > Bacillota > Clostridia > Lachnospirales > Lachnospiraceae > Butyrivibrio. Next base: position 12,181 of record CAMJFD010000044.1, read on the forward strand.
TATGTTATGGTTATTACTTCCGGTAAAAGGTGATACAGTTAGCGCTTCTGGTGCTAAAGCTTATACAAACGATATGCTGGATATGTCTGCTACAAGGATAAACGTTTCCAGCGTAAGTAGCAGTTCAACTACTAATATTATTAAGACTAAGTCATTAAATTCCAGTATAACAACAGGAGATTATTATGATCTGCTCGATTCTACTGGTAAGACTTTTTATCTTGCACTTGCAACAGCTTATTCAAATCCTGGTACATATAGCAATAAATATAGTGGAAGTGCTGGTACAGCAACTGGGCTTGCTTCTCTTGTATCAGATTCCAGTAGTTTTACATATTATTTGAATGTATGTGCATATGCTTATGCCTATGATCATATAGATCAGATTGATCCATTATTGTGTGCTTATGGCTATGGTACAAGTGGTGATGATCTTATTCTATATGCATTCTATGCAAGTGCATCTTATACACAGAGTTCAGTGTCTTCCCTTGAGAGTGCGTTAACATCAGCAAGACTTAGCTTTGTAAGTTCACTTGATACAACAGATCTTAGTGATTATGAAATAGAACTTCTCGTACATGATGCGATTGTTGAAAAAGTTACCTATGATACAGCAGCTGCCAGTTCAGGCTCAGTTGATGTCGCTCATACTGCGTATGGCGCACTTGTTGATTCATCGGCTGTCTGTGATGGTTATTCATCAGCATTTATGTACGTTCTTGATTATTATGGTATAGAAGCAAGAGTAGTTACAGGAACAGCAAGTGGCGGTGGTCATGCATGGAGTATGGTTCAGCTGGATGGCAGCTGGTATGAAGTAGATACTACCTGGGATGATGCTTATGAAGACTATAGTTACATCTGGTACAAGTATTTCAATATTACTACTTCGGATATCAGTTCAGACCATACAAGGAAATATGTTGGAACACTTCTGCCATCTGCAACTGGAACAACTTATGCATATGATGGATCTGATTTGTTAAAAAAGATATCAAGCACGAGCAGCAGTTCAAGCTCAAGTAGCTCAAGTAGTTCAAGCTCAAGTAGTTCAAGTTCTAGTAGCTCTGATTCAAGTAGTTCAGACAGCTCATCTAGTACAGGTACTAATAAAATAACAGACTCATCTGGTAGTGACAGTAGTTCATCTAGTGAATCTGATGATGATTCATCATATAGCATTGGCTATAAATGGACAGATTCTAAGGGATTTAAGTATAAGATTACATCAGATGTAGAAGTGGCACTTATAAGACTTCCATCAGATATAGACAAGAATAAGACCAAATACAAGAAGCTTACACTGCCTAATACGGTTACACTTGATGGCGAAACTTATAAGGTAACATCAATTAAATTTGAAAATGGTAGTGCAAAACTTAAATATACCAAGACTCTTGTTATTCCCGCCAATATTAAGTCTATTGCCAAGAACTCATTCAAAAATGCCAAGACACTTAGAACCGTTATTATAAATGGAGAGCTTACAAGTGTTGGGAAATATGCATTTAAGAATGTATCTAATAATACAGTATTTAAGATTAAAAAGAATTATTACAAGACAAATGTAAAGCTTCTGAAAAAGGCTAAGACTAATAGCAGGGTTACTTATAAGAAATCCTGATAAAAAGATAATGACTAAAATAAAATATTGTGATACAATTATCAAAGTTAAAAAAGGGGAATGAGGTCTCCCTAAACATATATGTTTAAACCGCCTATTGAGCTGATGACTTCTGCATACTTTTATTTGTGATGCAGAAATTGTCAGCTTTTCTGCATTTGAAGGGAGGCTATTATGCTGATTAGTATTGCTATTATTTTATTATCAGGCCTGTTACTGGGTAAGGCCTGTAAGGCAATCAGGTTTCCGAGCCTGTTTGGAATGATTATTGCAGGTATCATAATCGGACCGCATGTACTGAACCTGATTGACTCATCTATTCACGATATCTCATCAGATATCAGGAGAATCGCACTTATTATTATCTTAATTAGAGCTGGGCTTAAGCTGGATTTATCTGACCTTAAGAAAAACGGTCATTCAGCTGTATTAATGTGCTTTTTACCAGCATGTTTTGAAATCGTTGGAATGGTAATTCTCGCTCCAGTGATTCTTGGTATGAGCAGACTGGACGCTGCAATTCTTGGTGCTGTTATAGGAGCAGTTTCTCCAGCGGTTATCGTACCTAGAATGATCAAATTAATTGATGAAGGATACGGAACCAATAAGGGTATACCACAGATGATACTTGCTGGAGCATCTGTTGATGATGTATTCGTAATCGTTATGTTCACAACATTTACAGGCCTTGCACAGGGCGAAAACGTTGATATCATGGCATTTGTAAATATACCATTATCTATAATTACAGGCGTAGTAATAGGCCTTATAGTTGGATATATTCTGTATCTTGTTATGAACAAATTCCAGATGAACAGTATTATAAGGACAATTGCTGTTTTATGTATCAGTTTTGTATTATCTGCTGTTGAGACTGATCTGAATTTATTCCCATTTGCATCACTTATAGCAATAATGTGCCTGGGTGTCGCTATCAGAAGAGCGGATAAGGATATGGCTGTTGAGATTTCTGGACAGTACAACAAATTGTGGGTTGTAGCAGAAGTATTCCTGTTCGTACTTGTAGGTGCATCTGTAGCCATTGATCAGGCTCTTACAGAAGGTGTAAATGCAATTATACTAATACTCCTTATATTACTGTTCCGTATGGCAGGAGTGTTTGTATGCATGATAGGTGCAAGGCTCAGCATCAGGGAAAAAATATTCTGTATGATAGCCTACACTCCAAAAGCTACAGTTCAGGCAGCTATCGGAGGACTTCCGCTTGCCATGGGACTTGCATGTGGTCAGACGGTGCTCACCGTATCTGTTATAGCGATACTTTTAACCGCTCCACTTGGCGCTTTTGGAATAGATCTTACATATAAGAAATTCCTGCAGCATTCATGAACACAGTATTTTGTCCATAATTAAACTTAAACGTGCAAAAAAATCGTTTTATTATTAAATTTTTATCTATATTGCTGATTAAAAAATATAATAAAAAGAGGTATAATTAACAAACTGAGCGCAAAATATGATTTTTATTTTATAATTTGCGCTTGCATGTTTTCGTTTTAAGGAGTTTTTATGAGCAAGAGTTTTATGTTTAAATTAGCTGCCTTTATAGCTATTGCTGCATTATTCGTACTAATGCTGGGTGTTAGCATGGGTAGGAAGTTTACCGAAGGTGTTACTTCTGATATTGTATTAGACAAGCTTGAAGATAAATATGGACAGAGCTTTGAACTTAAAAGTGTTCAGATAGAAAATGTTGGCAATGACACATCTATGAACAGATATAAGATGATTTTTGTTCCAGTTGGAAGTGATGAAACATTTGAAGTTAATGCATCTATGGATGGCAATGAAATCAGTGATTTTTATGAAAAAATCCTGTATAAAGACGACATCGAAAAAGAAGTAAGCAGTTATTATAACGATACGACTGACTGGTCTATAACTGATATAGAGTATGCTTTTACAGGAAACACGGAATATGCATATGACAATATGAACGACTATGTATCTGATGGTAATGTTATGGTATCTGTGAATGCACAGATAACTACCAAGAATCCAGATATTGATGCTATTACAGAATCTGTATATGAATATGTCAATAAATTCTACGAAAGCGGTTATCAGATATCTATCAATTTTGAATCAGATTCCCGTAGTAGAATCGTAAGAATTGAAAAGGGAGATGAGATGTTATCAACATCTGACCTTGAAAAAATCATGTACGGCGTCCTGCATGAGACTGTATAAAAGCTTATAACCTAGATCTTATTACTCTTTTGAATTTATAAGAAAAAAGAGTGAAAGAGCTAATTTGTAATTTACTCATTTGGGTATATATTTAAAATTGAGTTATAAAAAAATCCTGACACTCACTCAATTTTATGAATAACAAAAAAGAAGTGAAAGGATATCAAGTACGATGATATTCCTTTTGTCAGATTTTAAGAAAAGAGTGTATTGTTGCAATATCTGTATAACTCATAACTTCAAAAACAAGAAAATGTAGTGGTTATCATTTTTTGATAATCACTACATTTTTTATATATGTCAAAAAGAGTTATATTAATAAGGCTATATATTTCTGAAAGCTTCCTTACTCTATTTACAGTATCAAGATTAAAGAGTAAGAACCAACAGGGTCAAGATCATTCTGATATCGAGGATGCACTTAATCTCATCAATATGGGACAGGAATGGACCTATGATGAAGATTTATTATGTTCTCTGGCATCCAACATGTGATAGTGCTATAAAAGAATATTAACAATTATTAAACAATTAAAAACAGACTATCTTATATTGCATTTAAGAATTATAATAAAGATTGTAATTGCTTTTGCCATAAAGCTGGTTGGTTTTTAGTTATTGAGGTAGTTCTATGGTAAGAATTGTATTTTTAGTTTTTGGAATTTTTCTTCTCGTATGTGGATTGGTTGGGCTTATACTTCCTATTATCCCACAGGTACCATTTTTTATTATGGGAATACTATTCCTGATGGCAGGTTCGCGCCGTTTTTCTACATTTATGAAGAATACTAGAATCTACAGAAATCATTTGGATAAATGGATCAGAAAGAGCAATTTTTTTACAAGAATTCTTGAAGTGGAGGAGTAAGTTATCAGGTAATAATGGGGAGGAATGTTTTCAAAGTTTTCAAGACAATTTTTTTGTCTATATTGTTCTTAATATGCGTTCTGATAGGAATTGTAACAATTTATCTTGCGTCCAAATATATTGGAGACAAGCATAGAGAGTCAGTAGCCAGCAGTAACGCAATATCTTATATTCAAAAGAAGTATAATTTTACACCTAATATAATTGAAATAAAAAGAGATTATGCTGTTGATGAATATTTTCCTTTTGCTTTTCCGGAGGCTAATGGATATTTTTTTCTGAAAATGGAATACGATGGAAAGTTTTTTGGCGTATATGTAAATGGCAAAAAGCGCACGCAAGAAGCCAAGGATGATTATCAGGAAAAAGAAATCTTAGATGATGTAACCCATTTCATAAGTTCGGAGTATGGCATTGATGTACTTGGAATCGATTGTAAATATGGAAGGGCTAATTGGATTACACGTTATTATGATGGTTCTAATCTTCTGGACATTTTTGCAAATGAAGGCATGACGAGACTTATCATAAATACGGCTGATTGTGATGTTCAGAATGTAGATATCGAAGATATTAAAGAGACTTTTAGTTCCAATATGGCCAATATTGTTGATTTCAAGTCTAAAGAGAAATATGAAGAGACTTTAAATTATGGTTATAGATATGAAACTCAGATGGATTCATGGGGCCAGCAAGAGAGAGACTATAGCATACTGTTGCCTTACATAGAAGAATATGCTTATAGTAATATCAATAAAAATGCTGAATATGGTAAGGTCTATACATATGAAACAGACAATCTTATCTATGCAACATTTGATGAATGCAGGGTTAATATAGAAAGACATCCTGAATTAAATAACGATGATGATATAGATAATTGGCAGTTTGATAATTCTGGTTTTGATTATCTTACTCCAAAGACTGATATATATACTATAGATACTGATTCGTATTGCGTATATATATTTGTGCCAAAAGAAGTTTATGGTGATTATTCTTCACATCTGGATTGCAAATGTCTGTGCAAATATAATGATCCAGATGAAAAATATGGCGGTATCAAATATAAGAATTTGAATGATCATGCAAATCAGACAAGTTATCAATATTTTAAGTTTGAAATTGATACCGGAGATTCCAGTAATGGAGGACGAATGTATACTGACTATACATTTAGACTGGCACTTGCAGAGGATAACGACTAAGCGGTTTATATTTTACATACTTTTT
>CAMJFD010000045.1 GCA_946404845.1 uncultured Butyrivibrio sp.
TCATATCTACAGGTGTTCTGCCGCAGCTAACACTTGTAAGTTCATAAGAACTATCTTCTGGAACATTAAGCTCATAGTTAACAGATGTACCATCAACGCTATATGTAGCTTCTTCATCTCCAGTTACACCATAGCCATCCTCGAGCTGAAGATTTACATAAGCATCTGTTGTGATTTCAATATCATCACCATTTGCAATCATATAAGTAAGCTTAGTGATTGTCTTACCCTGGATATCAGCAAATCTCTCATATGCAACTTCGTTACCATGTGGTTCTGTAAATGGAACAACTGCAAAAGAAACTTCTCCAGCCTGTAACCATAAGTTGTCTTCATGTTCAAGACCATAGATAGCACCATCTGATGTTTCGATAAGAGCACCCTGAACAGTTGCAGCATCAAGCTCTATGCCTTCAACTGAGAACTGATAGTTGCCCCATACACTAACTGATGTAAATGATGCTGTAGCTCCTTCTGCAACTGTTGTAGTTCCAACTGTCTTAGAAAGAGTACCGTCTGAATTGATAACCTTGTATTCTGCAGGAACAGTTTCTGTTACTGTCATCTCACTTACAAGGTCAAAAAGAGGATTGGCGCACTCTTCACCTGCTTCAATGCGGGCCTGTACGTCTTCATAAAGAGCTGGGCTAATAGCAACATTAACATTGGCTACGCCAAGAATGTTAACACTTTCGCCATCTTCTTCATAATATGTCTGTTCAAATCTTGTAGACTTCTGGTTTGTAGCTGATGTAACTGCGTCGTACATACCTTCGCCCTCAAGACCTTCTGCTTCTACTATATCTGCAACATCTGTCTGAGCTGTATTTGCATCAATTTCACCCTCAACGCCGTTGATTTCACCGTAATAGAAATCAGCATAAGGCAAATTAACTGTACCAAATACAAGATCTGGTGTTTCTGTTTCTTCTGTTGCTTCTGTTTCAGCTGCTTCTTCTACATCAGAAGCTTCCTCAACTGTCTCTTCGCTTGCTGCTGTATCTACAGATTCTTCAACCACCCCTTCTGTAGTGTCTGCAGCTGTACTTCCACATGCTGTCATTGATAGAGCCGCAAGTGTAATAGCACTTATAGCTGATAAATAACTTTTTTTCATATAACTCCTTTCCCTGTCACTATTAGTGACTACCCCGGCGATATAACGCCTTATTATGTAAAAAATATATTGTCATATGTTAGCAATTGCTAACCTTTAACAAGTTATCAAATCTGCCTTTCGATGTCAAACACAATATATTTATAGCAATAAATGCTAATACTATTAAATTTTATATAATATATTTTGTACAAATATACTTAAACTAAAACTTATAACAAACTACTAACACATAAGTTTTAGACAAAAAATTAGCCTATGCTAACATTATTTACATTGATTTGTTAGCATAGGCTAATTTATTAATTTTTACAATATTTTTTTATTTCATGTGTACATCAAGTTGTGGATAAGGAATAGAAATACTTGCTGCATCAAGATCTTCCTTGATGAGTTCATTCATCTCCCACTTGGCACTTAAATATGATTTTGCAGGAACATAACATCTTATTCCAACAATAATTCCGCTGTCTGCAAGTTCATCTATAAATACAAGTTTGTCCTTATTTTTAAGAGCAAATGATGATTTTTCTACAGTCTTTTTTAATACCTTTTTGACCAGCTTGAGATCAGATTCGTAAGATACGCCAACCTTTACATCAAGAATACGTTCATCCTGGAAGGTATTGTTAATAATAGCTGAATCAGCAAGTCCGCCGTTTGGAATTATAACAACACGGTTATCCATTGTTGCCAGCTTGGTATTGATAAGTGATATCTCAGTTACAGTACCTTCGTACTTGGTAGTAGAATCTACAATATAATCACCGACTTCAAAAGGCTTGGATATCAATATCAGAACGCCTCCTGCAAAGTTAGAAAGTGCGCCCTGTACAGCAAGACCTACAGCAACACCTGCAGAACCAAGAACTGCAATTATACTTGCTGTATCAACGCCAAAGGCTGCTATTATAGCAAATATCAGCATGATTCTCAGTACAACTTTTATAAGTGATGTCAGGAAATCTGCAAGAGATTTATCTATCTTCCCCAATGACATTTTGATAAGAGATTTGTTAAAAATCTTACCAATATAGTTGATAATCTGCCATGCAACAAAGAATAAAACAATAGCCATTACAACCTTTAATCCTAAATTAAAAGCCATATCTGGCAGATCCTGTAAGAATTTGGTTATTACATTAGGATCAATTTCTTCAGTACCTGTAATTGCTGTTATCTGATTAATAACTTCTTCTGTTGTCTCAGTGCTGTCAGTACTTGATGCGAGAACTGAAGATTTCTCGGCACCCAGTGCAAGAACAGAACTGGTAGCAAGTGCTACCAGTCTGCCTTTAGTATTTAATAAAGCCATTTTTAATTCCTCTAGTACTAATTATTTCTTGTCTTCTGTATCCTTTGTTTTCTTGGATGTTGAAGCTTTTGTTGTCTTTGATGTTGTTTTTTTAGTAGCAGTCTTTTTTGCAGGAGCCTTTTTAGCTGGTGACTTTTTGGCAGCAGGCTTACCTGGCTTTGGACTGATACTGTTAAGAGCTACATCTGAAATAATATTATAGATCTTTTCTTCTTCGATCTTTTCATATTTTTCTTCTATAGCTTTCTTCTGCTCGCTTATCTCCTTCTCATATCTTGCTCTAAGTTCAGCCAGAAGCTTTTCTTCTTCCTTGGCTTTCTTTTCTTCAAGACTTCTAAGGTTCTTTTCAAGCTCGTTTTCTTTCTTGATTGCCTCTTCTTCCTTGACCTTTCTGATTCTCTTCTCCTGCTCTGTATATGGAGTAAATGAGAAAATAGCCAGTGAAACTGGTGCAATCCTAATATCAAGTGAATATGCTCTTCCGTCACATTCTATTCTCTGAGCTGGAATCTTGGTACCATTTGCAATACCTGTTCCGCCATAGCTCATATTATCTGAGTTAAAGATTTCTGAATATCTTCCATCTTCCGGAACGCCGATTCTCATGTTCTTTTCATTGCCTGCAAAATTAGCAACTATAAGGAGCATATCCTTGGCATCATTACTCTTTCTGACAAATGAAACCATGCATTCATCGGCTGCCATATTGTTGATCCATTCAAATCCGCTATCAGATACATCCAGCTCATAAAATGCAGGATGCTTGTAATATAAGTCATTTAAGTCTCTTATAACATTCTCAAGATATACAGCTGTATCAATTGGAAATGCGTTTGGATCTATATAGAGCATTTTTTTACCTGGATAAGTCATCATATAAGAGATTGCGAGTCTCGTATTGGCAAGCTTCTGATTAGAATCACCAGGCATAATTGTATAGAGACCTTCAAGTCCTCTTGCAAGATCTTCATGGTTGAATTCGAGTACAAATCTCTCTGTATAGCTGTATAACAGTGAGAATGTCAGCTCATTATGATGACCTGAACGGAAAATAGGATCATTAGAAATGTATTCCTTGAAATCCTTGGTAAATCCATTGTTCCACTTGTAATCAAATCCAAGTCCGCCATTTTCAATAGTTTCAGTGACTTTAGGCCAACATGCTGTTTCTTTGGTAATCATCAGAACATCTGAATCAAGCTCCTTAACAGCTGTTACGAGGTGTTTGATAAATTCAAGTGCTTCAAGATTTTCATTGCTACCATAGATATTAGGTACCCACTCTCCAGGATTTCTGTCATAGTCGAGATAGAGTATCTTAGAGATGTCAGGTAGTCTAAGGCCATCTGCATGGAAAGTTGTAACCAGGAAAATAGCATTAGAAATAAGGAAGTTCACTACCTCTTTTCTGCCATAATCAAAAATCATATTGCCTGTCTTCTTCTGAACTCCCATACGCGGATCTTCATATTCATAAAGTGCTCTTCCATCAAAGTTCTGAAGTCCCATATCTCCTGCAGGGAAAAATGTTGGAACAAAGTCCAGAACTACTCTTATTCCTTCTGCATGAAGTCTGTCAACAACTTTCATGAAGTCTTCTGCTGAACCGTAAGCAGAATTTACAGCAAAATATGAAGTGATATGATGCTGGTGTCCCTGTTCATGTTCAACTATAGGAAGGAATTCAACTGTATTAAAGCCATAATCATGAACAGTCTCAAGGATATCTTTAGTCAACTGCTCATAAGTTGTACCTTCCTGATACTTACGGGCAAAATCATCCAAAGATATCTCACAAATTGAAAGTGGAGAATCATCAACGTCAAATTTACCGCGCTTTTTGATCCATGCTGCATCTGTCCATTTGATATCTTTGATAGTAGCTACAACTGAAATCTTACCTGTCCAGTCTGTTACCTTTGTACCATATGGATCAGGTCTCTTATAGATAAGTCCAGCTTTTGTCTTGATTTCATACTGATATTTTTCGCCGTCCTTTACACCAGGAACGAATATCTCAAATATTCCATCAGGATCAAGTCTGTACATCTGACAAACTCTGCCGTCCCATGAATTGAAATCTCCAATTACGCTTACTCTTGCTGCATTTGGTGCCCAAACTGCAAACATTGTACCCTCAACGCCGTCACGAATCATTACATGAGCGCCAAGTTTCTTATATACATCATAATAGATACCGCTTCCAAGCTTAATTGCATCCTCTCTGTCCATAATTGGTTCAAAAGCATAAGGATCATTTATAGTCTTAGTGGTTCCATCTGGATATACAACATCATAATGATACTTAATATTTTCCTTATATGGTATGAGTGTAGCATAAAAGCCTTCTTCATCAGCCAGTTCCATCTCATATTTTTTGGCACCTGTACCTTCTGTTACAAGTGTAATAGCCTGCGCCTGTGGCAAAAAGCACTGTACAAGATAGCTTGAGCCTACTTTGTGTGCACCAAGAATTCTATGTGGATTATCCCCATCAGAATAAATAATTTCTTCAATTTCAGGCCAGTTCATAAGTTTATAGAGTTTCTTATTCACGTTCTACCTCCCGTATTTTGATTATATAAGACTTTATTCCCTTAAAAGCCGTAATATATTTTTGTTACATAAGAAAAAATTTTCAATCTACCTATAATCTAATTTATTATTTGATAGAGTGAATAAACAGTCCCGATAAGAGTTTAGGTTCAAACCATGTGGACTTTGGTGGCATAAGTCTACCGGCATCAGCCACATCAAATAATTCATGAATACCTGTTGGATGCATTGCAAATGCAACCTTCATATCTTCATGACATCTCTTCTCAAGTTCTGATAAGCCTCTGATTCCGCCTACAAAATCAATCCTCTTATCATTTTTAGGTTCACTGATTCCAAGAACAGGTTCCAGAATTTCATTTTGTAAAATAGCTACGTCAAGTCCATCAACTGCATCTTGAACTCTGATGTCTTCATGGGCAGTCAGCTTGTACCAGGTGTTATCCATATACATACCAATCTGATATTTTTCTGCTGGTTTGAACTGTCCATCAACTTTTTCTACATCATATTTGGCAGATAACTTATTCATAAATTCTTCTGTAGTAAGTCCGTTCAGATCTCTGACCACGCGGTTATAATCCATGATCATGAGCTGATCATCAGGGAACAGAACTGATAGGAAATAGTCATATTCCTTGTGACCTGTAGGATTTGGATCCTCAGCTCTTCTCTTTAATCCGACCTTAACAGCAGATGCGCAGCGGTGATGTCCATCTGCAATATAAATAGCTTTCATGCAGGCAAAAGCAGCCTGAATAGCTTTTATATCTTCTTTTTCATCTATTATCCAAACTTTGGTACATACTTTATCAACTGATATGAAACCATAGACTGGTTCAGATTCATTTTTTACCTTATTAACTGTATCTGTTATAACTCTGTTGTTCCTATAGCACAGGAAAATTGGCCCTGTCTGGGCATCACATGTGTCAACATGATGTATTCTGTCAGCTTCCTTGGCTGCAAGTGTATTCTCATGTTTTTTGATAATATTATTCTGATAATCATCGATGCTACTGCATGCAACGATTCCAGTCTGAACTCTGCCCTGCATATTCTGCTCATAGATGTAATAGCAGTCATTATCATCATGTACAAATGTGCCATCAGCTATTTTGTCCCATAGCATATCATGAGCCTTTTGATATACATCATCTGCATACATGTCATGATCTTGTGGAAACTGTGTTTCAGCCCTGTCGATTGCAAGAAAAGACATAGGTTCCTTTTTTACAACCTCAACGGCTTCCTGTCTGTTATAAACATCGTATGGAAGTGCAGCTACTCTTGAAACAACATCTTCATTTGGCCTATATGCCTTAAATGGTCTAATATCCGCCATATCAAAGTCCCCTTTATGTTATCTAATAGTGCATGTGTAGAAATAAAATGAATAAAGACAGCCGTTTGCACGACTGCCTTTATTATAACGCACTTATAACACTATTGTCGAGAAATATACGTTTTAAAGTTCCTTTTTTACAACTCTTACACGGATAACACCGTCAACTTTACTAAGATCTTTTACAAGCTTATCTGTGATGTTGCTCTCAACATCGATAAGCGTATAAGCATAATCTCCTCTAGACTTGTTAGTCATATCTGAGATATTGTATCCAGCATCGCCGATAACCTGTGTGAACTGGCTGATCATGTTAGCAACATTCTTGTGGAAAATACCAATTCTAGGCTTGTTGCAAACACCCATATCGCACTTAGGATAGTTAACTGAGTTAGAAATGTTACCATTTTCAAGGTAATCCTTCATCTCAAGAACTGCCTTGATAGCGCAGTTATCTTCTGACTCTTCTGTAGAAGCTCCAAGGTGAGGGATAACGATACAATCATCATGTCCAGCAGTTGTTGTGTTAGGGAAGTCAGTTACATACTTTCTGATCTTACCTGAATTAATGCCTGACAGAACATCAGCTTCGTTGCACAGAATATCTCTTGCAAGGTTGATAAGGATAACACCCTTTTTCATCTTGGCAATAGCATCAGCATTGATCATGCCCTTTGTTCCGTCCATAGCTGGAACGTGAACTGTGATAATGTCGCACTTAGAATAGATATCATCTACATTTGTTACGTGCTTAACATCGCTTGAAAGGTTCCAGGCTGCATCTACTGAAAGGTAAGGATCATAGCCCCAAACTTCCATTCCAAGGCCCTTAGCTGCGTTAGCAACACGAACACCGATAGCGCCAAGACCGATGATACCAAGTCTCTTACCAGCGATTTCTGTACCAGCAAATTTCTTCTTTGACTTTTCTGTAAGCTTTGCAATTTCTGGATCACCAGCATTTGCCTTAACCCATTCAACACCGCCGATGATGTCACGGCTGGCAAGAAGCATAGCAGCGAGAACCATCTCTTTAACACCATTAGCATTAGCACCTGGTGTATTGAATACTACGATACCTTTTTCTGCACATACATCAAGAGGAATATTGTTAACACCAGCACCAGCTCTTGCGATTGCAAGAAGGTTCTCTGAGAACTCCATCTCAAGCATGTTGGCACTTCTTACGAGGATACCATCTGCATCATCTACATTATCAACTACCTGATATTCATCAGTGAAATTGTTAAGACCGATCTTAGCGATTGGATTTAAACATTTATACTTGTACATTTTTATTCTCCTGTTTTAATCAAAAAAATGATTTCAAAAATATTTACAATATAGAGCAGTCGCATTAAGTAACTGCTCTATAATTTTTTCTAAACTAATTACTTAAGGTTAGCCTTTTCGAATGTATCCATGAAGTCTACAAGCTTCTGTACACCTTCGATTGGCATTGCGTTGTAGATACTAGCACGCATACCACCAACTGTTCTGTGACCCTTAAGGCTTACAAGACCTGCAGCTGTTGCTTCTGCAATGAACTTAGCGTTGAGATCATCATCACCTGTAACGAATGGTACGTTCATAAGTGATCTGTCTTCTGGTCTGACTGTTCCCTTGAACATCTTGCTGCTATCGAGGTAATCATAGAGAACTTTAGCCTTAGCAATGTTTCTCTTCTGCATTTCTTCAAGACCACCCTGAGCCTTCAGCCATTTGAATACGAGACCGCACATGTAAATAGCCCAGCAGTTAGGTGTGTTATAAAGAGATCCGTTATCTGCCTGAGTCTTCCACTTAAGCATTGTTGGTGTGAAATCTGGAACATCATCTCTGATGAGGTCTTCACGGATGATTGAGATTACAAGACCTGCAGGTCCTACGTTCTTCTGAACACCACCGTAGATTACACCGTATTTAGATACATCAACTGGCTCTGAAAGGAAACAAGAAGAAACATCTGATACAAGAATCTTGCCTTTTGTATTTGGAAGTGTCTTAAATTTTGTTCCGTAGATTGTGTTATTCTCACAAATGTACACATAATCAGCATCTTCTGGAATATCAAGATCTGAACAATCTGGAATATATGAGAAAGTCTGGTCTGCAGATGAAGCTACGATCTGAGCATCAAGATACTTGGAAGCTTCCTGCTGAGCTTTCTTAGCCCACTGACCTGTTACGATGTAAGCAGCCTTCTTGTTCTGCATAAGGTTAAGAGGTACAGCTGCAAACTGCTGTGAAGCACCGCCCTGAAGGAATAATACCTTGTAGTTATCAGGGATATTCATAAGATCTCTGATATCCTTCTCAGCTGTCTCGATAACATTATCAAAAGCCTTTGATCTGTGAGACATCTCATTGATTGACATTCCTGTTCCATTAAAGTCAAGCATTTCTGCTGCTGCCTGCTTTAATACTTCTTCTGGTAATACTGCTGGTCCTGCTGAAAAATTGTATACTCTGGACATTTCTTTATTCCCTTTCTTAATACCGTTGCTTTATTTTTGTTGTAAAATAACTCATATAAGATTCACTGTTTATCAGAAGTGTAAAGTGTTGTTTGTTGTAGAGAGTTTATATAATGCTTTCATATTTATCTGATTTTCTGATCTTCTTATATTAAGTTGTAGCTTACTTTTTCATTTCTTTTTGACTTATATTTAGATTTATTATTGATAAAAAATAACTCCAATTGATTTTCGTGGTTATATTTTTAAGTTATAGTTTATTATTATCAAAATATAAGTGATTTTTTTGCTCAGCAACTTTAATTGTTTAAACTGTTAAATACATTCTATTACCTTTTAAAAAAATGTCAATATCGTCATTCCATAATGTTTGTTATTTTATTTTTTGAAATTCAATTTTTATAAAAATATTGATTTATTTTATTCTTCAGTTTGATGATAATTAATGTAATTATGTTTATAGCTATGACATTATGTTTCAGTATTTTCAAGGTTTATTAGTCATTATGTACGGTTTTTGGAATTTTTAGTCTAATTTGACAAAAAAAATATTTTTATAAAATACTCAATTTTTTTCTTGGGATTTTTGTCAAAATTTTTGGATTAATTTGGAATTTTTTTAATAAAAAATTGGTTTTTGGGGAGGAATTTTGAGGTATAAACTTTCGTGAGGGTCTTTTATGAGGGTTGTTCGTGAGTGGCAATCTTGAGGGTCTGGTTTGAGGGGTATTCGTGAGGTTTTAATCTTAAATAATTAGAAACAGGATTGATCTACAATTGGTCAGAACTCGAATTTTGGGTGTTTCAAAAAACGTTGAAAAAAGGAGGTTTGCAGGACTACCAAATTCTGTTGTACCCTTTCTGTACCCTTTTTTCATCAATTAGAATGCACCAATAAAAATGCCTCTCCTGCCGGCCAACGGGAGAGGCTGTGCTCTTAGTGAGCATTTAAATAGTTTCAAATCGTGAGGCATCCACTTTGGAGTGGGTGCTTTCTTTATTTATAATATAACATCAAAACATTCTAGATTAAACCTAGTTTAATAAAAAGCTTTATTTCATAACATTATTTTACTGTGAATAGTAACTCAGGGAGACTTATCGCCCATTGTTGCTAATTATTAAAATTGGAATTTGCACAAAACTTATACTTATCATTCAAGAGTTATAAGATCTGCTCTTTCATAGCGATTATGTCCTTGAATTTGCTTTTTATATTTCCAGCACTTGATTGCGTCCTTCAAAGACTTTCCTTGGTTATCTGCGAAAAAATCACGAATATAAGTATTATACTCAAATTGTCGATCAATCGTTGTTTTTTCCTTTTTCTTTTCTTCGAGAATTTGATAATAAGCTGCAATCGCGTCTCTATAGGTTTTACCAGTATTACTCTTTAGCCATTTTTGAAAAGCCACATTAAAAGAGAACGTAGTTCCTATATGTTCCTTAAAAAATGCTCTGTGTTTCTCTGTGCAGACAAAATTGGGTTCGATTTTCGCATCCAAGTAAATATTGGATGTTGAAACTGTCATTTTCTTTTTTCTTGAAACAGATACGATCTCACCCGTATCAAGGAATTGAGCAATCCGTTCTGTTATCTCAATTTTTCCACCAGATGTAGGTAGCCCATTTTCTCTGCAAAAATTTATCAACTCTTCTTTCAAAAAGTAAAAATTGCGAAATGTTTGGCTATCCAAATTATTATCTAAAATAGGTCTTTCCATTAGTTTTCCTTCTATGAATCTATCTACTTAGAATGTCACTTCTCCATCATGTGACAGGAGTGCAACACTGTTTACGCCTTCAATCTTAGAGAGCTTAGATGTAAGAGCTTCCCCGTTTTCTACACGCAGCTCCATAACAAGATCCAGCTGAGTAGATGTAAGTGTTCTTGACTTTTCCTTGGAATACTTGCAAAAATCATTTACTACGCTGCCAATCTTCTCTGAGATTCCATCATCAGCAGCTGCATTTATTACAAGGATATATGGTGCTCTTGCTACCTTAGTCTTATCTAAGATGAACAAAACAAGTGTTACAACAAGAGACATCAAAATCGCTATTTCTACAAGACCTGCACCACAGATAATACCGACTGAAATTGACCAGAACAGGAACACAAGATCCATAGGATCTTTAATGGCAGTTCTGAATCTGACAATAGAAAGCGCACCAACCATACCAAGTGATACTACTACGCTTGACTGAATAGTCAGGATAACTCCGGCTGTAATAATTGCAAGTGCTACAAGAGCGATGTTGAAGTTCTTGGAATAAAATGTTCTTCTCGTCATAACTCTATAGCAATAAAAAATGTAAATTGAAATAAGTGTTGTAAATGCCATTACTACTAGTATCTGTGTTGTGGACATTTCAACGGTTGAATAACCGTCCAAAAATGATTTCTTAAAAATATCGCTAAAACTCATCATGATAATTTTCCCCTTAAAACTTATATTATTTATTATATTAAATTTTTATTTATTAACCCTATGATCAACAATCATAAGTCCAAGCGTCGCTACTATGAACACCAATAGTATACCTATTCTAATGAACATTTTAAACCCTCGCTTTCTCATTTATCTCAAATTTATATTATCTGCATATTCGCTCTCTTCGCCGTCAATCCAGATACTATCGAATAAATTTTTTCTATTGATAAGCCATTCATACACTTCTTCAGCACGCGATGCCTCATAGCCATCTTCATGACTCCATCTGATATTATCCATTTCCATTGCAGCGCTGATGTTCTCAATTGTATCCGGCACATAATTCTCAATCATATCTGCAAGCGCATCAGACAAATCATTTATATATATGCTCTGAATATTTGCAAAAAAATCATCGAATTTATATAACTCACTATACCAACCGCCAAGCGTAGCCTTGTCTGTATAAGCAAACTTAACATCTGTATAATAGTCATCTGTCATTGATTTATCATAGTCCCAGATAGGACCACCATACAGTTTATCATCTCCAGCTAATTTATACATAAAAAGACTTCCATCAGAATAATCCTGCAGAGCAAAAAAGTTCTGCATAAGACACATCTGACTCCAGCTGTTGAAATCGAGATAATCCTGTATGGATAATCCAGTGTCAGTATTTATACCATCATCACTATATACAGCACGTTCAGCTTCTCTTACATAATTTGCGATATATGTTGTTTCTTCTTTTGAAGCATATTGCGGCGAGTTGATTACAATAGTTTTATTATCTGTATTAAACCAACTGTTAATATACTGCTCTTCCTGAGGCTTACCTTCAAGTTCAAATTCCATAAGATAGCTACCTGAAATATCAAGCGGATTATTATCTAAAAAGCTGTATTTAATCTCATCTCTAGTTCCTTCATACAATATCTCTGTTTCGGGAATTCCAATGGTATTGTTATTGGCTATATCATTGGCATCATCAAGGTCATCAGCAAATTCTACACATCCGCCCCTTGAATTTATGCGTGTACATAACAGGTATAAGCCTTCATATTCACCATTTACATAGAGGTTAACATGCTCGCATTCAGGATAGTACGTCATTCCAATCTTGCCGGCAGCAGTATATACAATAGCATCCTTCATATTGGACTGATCCATATAATTAGCAACAAGTGCATATTTACTGGCAGCAGACATTCCGAGGAGTTCCATCTCTTCAGACAAATTAATCTTAAGAGGTCTCTTAGGACATGAAGCCCAGGTTGAACCGCCACGCCCCCCTGTTATACAGGAAGTTGATGTTTCCATATTACCTTCCGCATCTGTTGTAATCAGCACAGCTTCTATATTCGCATATCTGTCTGTAAATACCAGCTCTGCGTCATCCGTGGAAGTTACAAGGAACATAGACTGAAGGCTGTTTCCATAACACACTGTTAGAGTTCCAGAGCACAGGCTTTTGCCTGAGTGACTCAGAAACTGTATATCAGAATTATCTAGTTCTGTAGGTATAACATCACCATCTTTATATACCGTGCCATCTATAGACAACCTGGTATTTTCCGGCAAAACCAGCTTGTAATCACCAACTGTTTCCGTATCATATGGCAAAAATAGATACCAGTTATTATCAGTATCTTCAGAGCTGTCAGAATCAGCAGAATTATCAGATGACAAATTATCCGAAGATGAACTATCATCATCTGATACATAGCTCTGGCACATATAAACCTTATTTCCAAAGTCCTGATCACCATAGTAAACAGCTATATCACTAAAGTCCTTATCTGCTTCATTTCTATTATCTTCAACATTAATGCCCAAAATAGACATTAACACAAGTGGTATTACTACAAACAAAAAAATTATAAAACATTGCCTAGTTCTCAATTACTCTCCTGCCTCCAAATACATATCTTCATTTATCACTGTTGTAGCAGTGACCTCCTCGCCATCAGATGTCTTCCAGCAAGTTATTTTACGAGCAGTTAGAACTTCCCCAAGCTCTGTTCCAGTAGGAACTGCATATATGAGATTTCTTCTCATGCCTATATCCAGGCCATCGAATTCAACAAGACAATAATCATCAGGATTCTGACTATATTTTTGGCAAAAATCCTGTCTGCTAATAAGCCATTCACAAAGCTCATCTGCAGCATCAAAATGTGAAACTGTATTCCAGCGCAGGCTGTCCATAGATAAAGAGCTATTCATAAGTTCAGTGCTATCACGCACACCTTCTATACATTTACTAACTATTTCATCAAAATCATCAAGATAATAACTCAAAAAAGATTCTCTATATTCATCAATATCCATAAGAGCAGCAAGCCATCCTGTACCTGCAGATCCGCCATTTTTAAGGCCATATAGCCATAGACTACTAGTCTCCATACCGCCTGTTTCCAAGATAGGGTGCCCCATAGCAAAGTCAAAGTCCCAGGTTGGTCCTGCATAAACAATGCCATCTGAAATACTATAATACAGATTCTGACTTGCACAGTCGGCATCATGATTACAGAAAAAGCCCTGAATCATGCCATATTTAATCCATGAATCAACATCAAGATAACTAAGAACATCTCCATCAGCAGCCATTATGCCGCCTTCAATACAGTTCATATAATCAGTTATCTCAGAAATCTTAGATTCTGAAAGTTTTTCAGGATTCTTAATTACTCCGTATCTATAATTAGTAGTAAAAAACTGATCTTCCAGACTTACTCTTTCTTCAAAATCAAAGCTAATAAGAACATCATCTGTACTCATAGATGTAAATATGCCATCACTAGCTATTTTCTGTGTAATCATATATAGGCCTGCATACTCACCGTTTAGATATAAGTTAATAAATCTATATTCTGGTGTATACTCAAGTCCCGCAGCATTTGCTGCATCCAAGGCAACCTGATTTCTTAAAAGTGAATCGTCATAGTAACCTGCAATTAAAACGTATTTCCTTGCAGCATCCATTCCAAGAATAGAAATCGATTCATCAAGTGTAAGATTAAATGGATGTTTAAAATCAGTACTCCCAAGATCCTCTTCAATTTCTGTCCATGTGGAATTGCCGTGTCCGGATATTCTGCAAACACCGCTATTATCTGGTACTGATTCATCTGAACTTACAAATGAATATTCACAGCTTTCTTTATTTTCTTTGTTTGAATACAGATAATCCATGCTGCCACTCTGTGTATTAAGATAAAGAGTATTAGCTGTATCTTCTGTATCCTGCATCACTATTCCAATATAGGAATCATAAATGATTTCATCGCCTTTTTTTATAGTCCACTTACATATATGTACGAGATTTGAATCTATATTTATATTAGAATCTGTATCTAAATCCGTCGCTGTATCATTGCTATCATCTATAAGGCTTTCAAAATCTATCACATCGTCATTATTATAATCATTTCCATTTATAGCAACTGTATAACCAGAACCCATATGAATAGTTGCTCCGCTGTTTACATATTCATGCGGAACATACAGATAATAGTCACATGATTCTCCAGTAGAAAGAGAAACAGAATCCATATCCAAATCATTTTCTGATTCATTTGCAGTTTCATCTGCAGCCCCATTATATGCAGGCACAATTACGATATTCCCTGCATTAATAGTATTATCATTACAGCTCAAATATATATTATTAATGACATCTCCAGCAGACTGTACTCCTCCGGAATACTCCATATAGACTAAAGCTGCAGATATTAATATAAAAGGTATTACCACAAAGAATAATATGTTGATATACTTTTTTAAACCTTCCATATAATTCTCCAATTTATGATTTATGCAAATAGGCCAATTGAAATCGACTTCGTCGAAGGGCCTATTTGCCACTTGAATCACTTTCTCACGAAACTTAAATACTATATCTCCTGCACAAATAATACTTGGAAAAAGTTGTCAGAATCATGTCTCTTTTCTGTACTGTTCTGTAAATAGTATCAGGCAGAAACTCATCATATTTAACTTCCAGGAGCTGCCTTCCAATCGGCATAATCGGTCTTACAGCAAGATCTTCATCAAAAAATCTATCAATATCCTTAGATGAAGAAATGCTCCTGTCAAAGGTTACACGCACATTTCCTTCATGATATATAAAAGGACGTCTCTCGTACTGAACAATTACAACAGGTTTTAAAAGAGTTGTCTGACATAGTAATAAAAACTCATTCAAAAGCTTTGGATTATCAGCATTTATAAGGCTGCTTGCATGTAGGAGTTTAGTCTTGTCAGTAACAAAATCAAACTGCTCCCTTGTAAGTTTACATGAACTTTTTTGAATCATCCCATTCTGCTTACGCTTACATTCAAGTTTTATATTATCAGAATTACAATTATAGCTTCTGATTCTCCACTTTTTTCTCTCATTAACACCGTCTTCATTGGCATTATAATAGCTGTTGTCATAGTCATCATAGTAAATACTACGGATCAGATAAGTTCCATCCGGCCTCGTATGAGGATCTCTCTTCATCAGATGACTAAGGCGCAGCTGCATAGTTGCAAGTTCAGCATCAGAACATATATATTTTAGTTCATGTCTAAATTTATTTATCATAACCAGTCCTGTTCTTTGTTCTAAATAATATTACAGTAAAAGAGTAACCATCACAAAATCATTAAATATATTCGTTTCAATAATATGATGATAGGTCAAAAATAGATTTTGCACCTTTCATAATATTATCAATAAAATAAAATCGTAGGAGTTCCGACCTCTACTTCTTCATACAGTTTTTCCATATCTTCAAGAGGACTGTTGATGCAGCCATGTGAACCTGCGGTTTTGTAAATAGTACCTCCAAATTCATCTCTCCATGTTGCATCATGAATTCCAATTCCTTTATGAATACCAAGCCAGTAATTAACATAAGAAGCATAATTCTCACCACGCAAAACAGTATGATAACGCTTATTATAAATGTTATAAATACCTGTTGGTGTTGATCGTCCAAGGGATGTATTACCTGTAACTATTGGATATGTACGCTTAACAGCTTTATTAACATAATATGTAAGCTGTTGCTGTTTCATATTAACGACAATAAATGTCTCGCCTAGCTTCTCCTTACCATCATAATAAGTGGCTCCATTTACAAGAGCCAGGTCATGATAACCTGAGTCCTTATTGATGAACTTACTTATAAGAGACTGAAGCTCAGTTTGTGTATCAATTATTTTGCCGTCCTTGGCACTGGTTAACAATATAGTATTAGTATCCCCACTAATGTATGCATTAACACTCCACTCGTTATCATAGGTCTCAGCAAGGCTGTCTACATACTGCTGCATCTTGTATTCACTCAGTATGATATTGCCATCATTGTCCATAACTATGCCATTTACAACCTGAATCTCTTCTGGGAATTCACATTCTTCTCTGCCTATTATATATTTCCCCTTATATGGCACACTATAAGTATTACCAGTTGACTTAGATTTTACTTCTGATAATTCTCCGTTAAAAAATTCCTTCATATCCTTATCAGTAACAATCCAGTTATCGATGTCATTTTTGGTAAGAGCTATACCAATATCCTGAATCTGAAAAATCTGCTCAAATCCTTGAATAACCTGAATCTTGTCATAAGTACTGATAATATTCTGTTCAGCAGTTGTAAGATCAGCATCTTCATAGCATTCCTCAGGAAGTACAAGATTATCATTCTTATAAGCAAGTGAAGTATTAACCACCGCTATAACGTTCTCAATAATAGGTTTATCCTTCTTGTCATTAACAAGTTCATAGCCTTCATCGCCCATTTTGATATATACATTACTTTCAGGCTGTTCATCAAATATGTCCCAGTCATCTATAATTGTATAAAGTTTATCTTCATCATAGGTTACTTCAGGCTCCAGAACCAGCCTCTTAGAGGTAAAAAGGTTCGCACCCCATAAAAGGAAATTCTGTTTATTCATATATTCAGTTAGAGATTTCGTATAATCATACTGATAATCTACATCACTTGTAGAAATAGTGATAGCTTCTCCATATTTATCCGTAACATTAACGCCCTGATAATCATTTTGATCAATCAATATATCGTTAACTTCTGAAACACTCATGCCCGTGCAATAATTATTATTTATCCACGTTCCGTAGCCAAAGCCATCAGAATAATATAGACCAAGCAGTAAATACATTGCGATTAGAAATATAATTGACAACACCAGTATTATTCGTACCGCTTTTGCGTATATAGACATTCCAACCCTCTCAAATTTTTTTCATACAACTTATTATTCTACCAAATATCCCTCCATATAACAAGAACACCCCACCGCCATCCTCACACCTCCGACTTCTCACTACAATCTCTCGCTATCCCCTCACACCTCCGACTTCCCACTACAATCTCTCGCCATCACGCACAACGCCCCTGCCACCTGCGCCAACATTGCCGAGGCCAGTAAACTCCCCACGCCCCGTCATACGCTGAGCCAGTCATCTACTCGCTTTACGCCTCAGAACATTCCGGGCACTGGGTATTCTCCTGAAAGCATGTACCTTAGTGTCAAACTCGGCCCCGTGCTAAGGATTAGGCCACATACCGCCAGCGACTGAAATTAAGACTTTTCGTGTTGTTCTTAATGCCGCAGGCGGAGCTTCTAGCATGCCGGGAAGTATGTCTGAGCAGGACGCTTTGATGTGTATAAAATGTCAATATTCACTACGGTGCTCCGCACCTACAACAAAAAGACATGAATCC
>CAMJFD010000046.1 GCA_946404845.1 uncultured Butyrivibrio sp.
TAAGGTTTATGACGAAGAAGATAATATTCTTGGAACGCTTGTGAATGTTATTCAGACTGGTGCAAATGACGTTTATGAGATGAAAAGAGAAAACGCCACTGATGAAGACAGTGACGTTCTAATTCCGGCTATAAAGGATTGCATTAAAAAAGTTGATATTGAAAACGGAAAAATGATAATACATGTTATGGGAGGTCTTTTGGATTAAGGCTTTTATAAAGACTATAAATTAGTCAAAACGTGCCATTTTGGCATATTCCCACATCTTATTTATATCATCATCAGTAAATCCGATTGATTTAGCAAGCTCTATTTCATGGGCAAGAGTGGTATTAGATACAGTTCTGTTATCTGTATTTAGTGTCACATGTACACCCATGTCATAGAGCTTTTTGATTGGATGGACTTCATTTTCTGGAAATGCTTTTGTATCTATATTACTTTGTATACATACTTCCAGTGTTATGTTGTCTTTTATTATTCTCTCTATAAGAGACTCGTCTTTGATACTGTTAATGCCATGGCCTATTCTGTGTGCACCAAATGAAAGTGCTGATATGACACTTTCTGGGCCCGCAGCCTCACCTGCATGAATAGTATAAGGCATATCAAGAGATCTTGCATAGTCAAATAATTCTCTAAAACTATCTGTTGGAAACAGTGCTTCAGCACCTGCAAGATCAAGGGCGGCTACGCCTTTTCCATAGTATGTTTTTGCAACATTTATAGTCTTCATGTTGGCTTCATACATATTATCGCCGCGCATGCAGCAGAGAATAAGCTGTATTTTTATTTGAGGATACATCTTCATACCGCGGTTTATGCCTGATATAACAGCCTCTACAACAGCTTCTTGACTTAAGCCTTCCTTAACAGAATGAGAAGGGGCAAAACGTATTTCAGCATATTCAAGCCCTTCTTTTGCAAGGTCTTCTACAAGTTCATAGCTGAATCTTTCAATATTTGATTCTTTTTGGAAAACAAGAATAGGAATATCAAATCTTCTTAGATAATCTGTAAGATCAGGGCAGTGAGGAGGACAAATCATGTTATCTCTGATTTCTTCTAAACTGCTGCATCCTGTATTTATATTCTGAGAATCAGCAATATCCCAGACAGACTCGGGTCTAAGTGAGCCATCCAAATGTAAGTGTAGTTCTAACATATAATAAACCTGCCTTTTTAGGAAATAAAAATATATTCTTGTGAGTATATTACAGAAACTCGCAATTTCTGCGAGTTTCGTAAGAATATGATTCAGGTGGCAAATAGGCCCTTCGACGAAGTCGATTTCAATTGGCCTATTTGCATGACTTTTGGAACGAAGTGACAAAAAGTCATATAATTGTCATTAATAATACTACTACAATTAGCAATTGACATAAAGTTAAAACATAGTAAAATATTATGATAGTAGTTATATTTTGGATATTTGCGGTTTAATTTAAAACGCGTTTTAATGTTATAGCTACCTTTAACTATAGAGTATATGGCAAAAAGGAGATTTGGATATGGTAGATTATACAGAGGGTGCAGGTTTTCAGTATCATTTACATACAACTCCTGATATTATCGGTGAATATGTTATTCTGCCTGGAGATCCAGGTAGATGTGCCAAGATTGCAGCATTTCTTGATAATGCAGAGCTTGTGGCACAGAACAGAGAATATAAAACATATACTGGATACCTTGAAGGTGTGAAGGTAAGTGTAACTTCAACCGGAATAGGTGGACCATCTGCATCGATTGCAATGGAAGAGCTGTATAGATGCGGTGCCAGAACATTTATCAGAATTGGCACATGTGGCGGAATGCAGCTGGATGTAAAAGGTGGAGATCTGGTAATAGCAAATGGTGCTATACGTATGGAAGGCACCAGCAAAGAATATGCGCCAATTGAGTATCCTGCAGTTGCTGATTTTGAGACAACAAATGCACTGGTTGAAGCAGCTAAGGATCTTGGATATAATTATCATGTTGGAGTTGTAGAATGTAAGGATTCATTTTACGGACAGCATGAACCAGAAGTTAAGCCTGTAGGCTATGAACTTCTAAACAAATGGGATGCATGGGTTAAGTGTGGAGCGCTTGCATCTGAAATGGAATCTGCAGCAATGTTTATTGTTGGAGGGTATTTACGTGTAAGAGTTGGCACTGTTTTACTGGTTGTTGCTAATCAGGAAAGAGCCAAACAGGGACTTTCTAATCCTCAGGCCCATGATACAGAAATGGCTGTAAAGACATCTGTCGAGGCAATCAGAAAGTTAATACTTAGGGATAAGGCCACTAAATGAGGCTTTACCATAAACTATTGTAAGCGTTAATATGCGCAGATTAATAGGAGGGAATTTATGAAAAAGAAATTATTAGCAGTACTCATGAGTGCTACTATGGTATGCTCACTTGCAGCATGTGGTAGCTCTACAGAGACAACAGAGACAGCTGAGACTGCAGCTACAGAAGAAGCAGCAGAAGCTACAGAAGAAGCAGAAGCTACATCAGAAGAAGCTGAGTCAGCTGAAGCAGAAGAAGCTACAGCAGTAGATGCTTCTGAAATTAAGATTGGTATTGTTACAGATACTGGTGGAGTAAACGATGGTTCATTCAATGAATCAGCATGGGCTGGTGCTCAGAAGGCAGCTGAAGAGTTTGGCCTTACAGCTAACTACCTTGAGTCACATGCAGATTCAGATTACAAGCCAAACATCGAAAGCTTCATTGACGAAGAATATGACCTTATCATCTGTGTAGGTTATCAGCTTGCAGATGCTCTTAGAGAAGAAGCTGAAGCTAACCCAGATGTAAACTTTGCAATCATTGATGATTCAACAAATGCAGACCTTGAGAACGTAACTTGCCTTATGTTTGAGCAGTCACAGGCTTCTTATCTTGTAGGTTATGTTGCAGGTCTTACAACAGAATCAAATACAATTGGTTTTGTTCTTGGTATGTCAACAGATACAATGAACGAGTTCGGTTATGGTTACCTTGCTGGTGCTATTGATGCTAATGCAGACGTTAAGGTTCTTCAGACAAATGCAAACAGCTTCTCAGATACAGCAGCTGGTAAGACAGCAGCTAACAACATGGTTTCTCAGGGTGCTGATGTAATCTTCCATGCAGCAGGTGGTACAGGTCTTGGTGTTATCGATGCTTGTAAGGAAGCTGGAATCTGGGCAATCGGTGTTGACCAGGATCAGTCTTCAGTAGCTCCAGAGACAATTCTTACATCTGCTATGAAGAGAGTTGATAATTCAGTTTATGATGTAGCTTCAGATCTTATCAATGGAACACTTGAGTCAGGTGTTAAGACATATACTCTTGAAGATGCCGGCGTAGATATCGCTCCTACAACAGATAACTTAAGTGAAGAAACACTTGCAGCAATTGAAGAAGTTAAGCAGCAGATCATCGATGGAACAGTTGTAGTTCCTAAGACAAAGGAAGACTTTGAAGCTAAGTACGGTGATGTATACGAGCTTGACGAATAATTTTTTAATTATTTGAAATTTTAATGTCAATGATGATACGGGGCAGAGTCATTTGATTCTGCTCCGTAATTTTGAGTAAAGATAAAAAATTCATATAACAAAACTAAAAAAATGATAGATGTGATCAAATCCCTTGAAATTAAGGCTTTATGGAATTAGTTGTTTTTTCGAAGGATTTTATGACAACTATCGTGATTAACGATTTGGTGTTAAGATAATAATAGTAAGCAGTAATAAAGGAGGACATCATATGCGAGAAATTTCGATGGAAAGAGTTAATAAAACCAGAGAAGAAATGCTCGGGGTTGTAAAGTCTGATGTTCTGACACATGAACAAAAAGTTGCGAATATGGCTAATCTTGCTGATTCGTTATTAGAAGTTCTTGATCTTCCAGAAGGTTTGGATGATCTTTTGAACAAGGGAATTGATGAACAGTGTATTTGTGATTTATTTGAAGGACATGCGCCACTACGTCCAAGATATATAATTCCTGATTATGAGAAATTTATGAAAGAAGGTTCTGAGTTCCTACAGCTTGATCCACCAAAGGATCTCTTGGAAGCAGTTAATAACCTTTTGATTTTTTATAAACATGTTCCTAGTGTAACTAATTATCCAGTTTACGTAGGTTCACTTGATAAGCTTCTTGATCCATTTGTACAGGACATGGATGAAGAAATGGCTGAAAAGATAATTAAAATGTTTCTGATTCATATGGACAGAACTATTCTTGATTCATTCTGTCATGCCAATATAGGACCAGAGCCAACTAAGGCAGGTTTTATAATATTAAAGGTTATAGGCCAGATGCAGGATGCTGTTCCTAATCTTACAATGAAAGTTGATAAGGATCTTACATCTGATGAATTATTATTGGCTGGCGTTAATACAGCACTTCATAGTGCTAAGCCAAGTTTTGCCAATAACAAGATGTTCGAATCAGAACTGGGCAAGGATTATGTTATTGCCAGCTGCTATAATGGCCTTAAATTAGGCGGAGGCTCTTATACGCTGTGCAGACTTATTCTTGGAAATATTGCCAAAAAAGCTACAGATGTAGAAGACTTCATAAATGACAAGCTTCCATATGTCATGGATATAATGGCAAGATATATGGATGAAAGAATACGTTTTGAAGTAGAAGAAAGCGGATTTTTTGAAAATAACTTCCTTGCAAAGGAAGGATTTATACATAGAGACAGATTTACAGCAATGTTTGGACTTGTAGGACTTGCTGATGCAGTTAATATTCTTATGGAAAAAGAAGGTAAGACTGGCAGATTTGGTTCAAATAAAGAAGCTGATGATCTGGGTGTAAGAATTATGGATAAGATTGATGAGTTCAACACTCATCACAATAATAAATACTGTGAAGCAACAGATAATCACTTCCTATTACATGCACAGGTAGGTATTGCTCAGGATATAGATGTTACACCAGGAACCAGAATTCCTATTGGTGAGGAACCAGAAGAACTTATTGATCATCTTAAAGTTATTTCAAGATTCCATAAGTATTTCCCTTCAGGAACTGGTGACATATTCCCTATTGATGCAACAGTTCATAGAAATCCGGAATATGTAATGGATATCATAAAGGGCGCTATCAATCAGGATATTAGATATCTCTCATTCTATGGAAGCGATAGCGATGTAATCAGAATTACAGGTTATCTTGTTAAGAAATCTGAAATAGAAAAGCTTGAAAATCATGAGAATGTAAAGCATGATACAACAGCTCTTGGAATGGGCGCAAAGCACAATGGTCATATTTTGGAGAGAAAAGTAAGATAATATACTATGAGTAATTCATTAAAGGTTCCGGTTAACCGGATAATTCCGTTTAGTAGTGTAGACGGGCCTGGTAATAGAACAGCTGTATTTCTTCAAGGATGCGGATTTGACTGTAAGTATTGTCACAATCCTGAAACAAGGAATCTGTGTGTGGCATGCGGAAGATGTGTACAGGAGTGCCCTACAGGTGCTCTTACACTTGTAGATAACAAGGTCATATTTGACTATAACAAATGTTGCAAATGTGATACCTGTATAAAAGTATGTAAACATGGTGCAAGTCCAAGAATTAGATGGATGGAGCCGGCGGAAGTACTTGAGGAAGTTAAATCCAACATGCCATTTATACGCGGCGTTACAACATCAGGCGGAGAGTGTACTACTTATCCGGAGTTTTTAAAAGAGTTTTTTAGACTATGTAAGGATGTGGGACTTACAACACTAATTGACAGTAACGGTTCATATGACTTTAGTAAGGACAGGGAACTGCTTGAAGTCACAGATGGTGTTATGCTCGATGTCAAAGCATATGATTTGAATGAACATATAAATGTTACAGGAACAGATAATAAAATGGTTTTACAGAACATGGAATATCTGGCATCTGTAGATAAATTATTTGAAGTTAGAACAGTAGTTGTTCCAGGACTGTTTGATTATGAGGGGACTATTGCAGAGGTTAGTAATAAGCTAAGTGCTTATAAAACTAATATAAGATACAAAATTATCGCTTTCAGACCTAATGGTGTAAGGCAGGAATATAGGAATTATAATTCGCCAGACAGGGCTGAACTAGATAGACTTGCAGAAATTGCAAAAAGTAAAGGCATAAAAGACATTAATATAATTTAGCATAGGATTTGGAGGAACAAACGTGGCTAAGAAGAGCAATATTGATGAGAGTCAGATTGTCATTCAGATGAAAGACATTGTTAAAAAGTTCGGCAATTTTACGGCCAATGATCACATTAACCTGACTGTTCACAAGGGTGAAGTACATGCTATCCTGGGGGAAAATGGAGCAGGTAAGAGTACACTTATGAATGTACTCTATGGTATGTATAGACCAACATCTGGAACAATTGAGGTTAATGGGACCCCTGTAGAAATTGACAGCCCTCAGAAGGCTATTTCCCTGGGTATCGGTATGGTCCATCAGCATTTCATGCTGGTTCAGCCATTTACTGTTACTGAGAATATTATTCTTGGTATGGAGCCTATGAAGGGAGCAGTAGTTGATCTTAAGACAGCAAGAGAAAAGATAGTTGAGCTGTCTAACAGATACAACCTTATGGTTGATCCTGATGCCAAGGTAGAAGATATTTCTGTTGGTATGCAGCAGCGTGTAGAAATCCTTAAGGTTCTCTACAGAGGTGCTAATATTCTGATTCTGGATGAGCCAACAGCATCTCTTACACCACAGGAAATTGTCGACCTTATGGATATAATTCATAATCTTACTAAAGATGGTAAGTCGGTAATCCTGATTACACATAAGCTCAAAGAGATTAAGAGTGCTGCTGATAATTGCTCTATTATCAGACGTGGTAAATACATAAATACAGTTAATGTTGAGACAACAACAGAAGATGAACTTGCCGCCATGATGGTAGGAAGACAGGTATCATTTAAGGTTGACAAAAAGCCACAGGAGCCTGGTGAGGTTATTCTAGAGGTTAAAGATCTCCATGGTAAAGACTACAGAGGAGTTGAAATACTAAAAGGCCTTAATCTGAAAGTTAGAAAAGGTGAAATTGTAGGTCTTGCCGGAGTAGATGGTAATGGACAGTCACAGCTCGTTGAGATTATTACAGGACTTTCAAAAGCTGATTCTGGAAGCGTACTGATGCATGGAGAAGATGTAGTTAATAAATCACCTAGATTCATTTTTGAAAAAGGTATCACAAGTATTCCTGAAGACAGACAAAAGCATGGTCTTGTACTTCCATTTACAGTTGCTGAGAACCTTGTCCTTCAGAACTTTGCTGATAAAGAATTCTCCAAAAACGGAATTCTTAATAAGAAAAAGATAAAAGAGCATGCAACTAAGCTCATTGAAAAATTTGATATTAGACCAGTTGGATGTGAAGAAAGACTTGCAGGTCAGCTCTCTGGTGGTAACCAGCAGAAGGTTATAATTGCAAGAGAAGTTACTAATGATGCAGATCTTCTAATCGCATTTAACCCAACAAGAGGTCTTGATGTTGGTGCTATTGAATTTGTTCACAAATATCTTGTTGAACAGAGAAACAAAAATAAAGCTGTTCTTCTTGTTTCATTTGAACTAAGTGAAATCATGAGCCTTTCTGATAGAGTGGATGTTATCTTCGATGGTCAGATATCAGGAAGCATGGAAGATAATAAGTTTGATGAAGCAACATTAGGATACATGATGGCAGGAGGAAAAGCTGATGAATAAGAAATCAAAGATTCTAAATAGTAATGCTCTTTATACGTTCATTGCTATTATTCTTGGATTTATTGTTGGAGCTATATTGCTCCTTATTATAGGCGACGATCCAATTGTTGCTTATTCCAAACTGTTTACCGGTGTTTTTGGTAAACCTAAATTTATTGCATATAGTATTGTTTATGCCAGCCCACTTATATTTACGGGCCTTAGCGTAGCATTTTCATTTAGAACCGGTGTATTTAATATCGGTGCTGAGGGACAGTTCGTAGTAGGTTCAATTGCAGCTGTTGTAACAGGTATTCTGTTCGATCTGCCTGCTCCGCTTCATATTCTCGTCTGTCTCATATCAGCTGCTGCAGCTGGTGCTCTTTGGGGCGCAGTAGTTGGACTTTTAAAGGTAAAAAGAGGTATTAACGAAGTACTTTCATACATCATGTTCAACTGGATTGCTTTCTATCTTTCAAACTATGTAGTTAACATAGCAATGTTTGGAAGAGACAGTGGTGGTGAAGCTACAAAAGATATTGCAGAATCTGCAGAAATTGGTGCACCTGAGTTCCTTAAGACGCTTACGGGATGTACAGATATCAACTGGGGTATACTTCTTGCTATCGGAGCTGCAATCCTTATGTGGTTTATTATGGAGAAGACAACTCTTGGATTTAAGTTAAGAGCTGTTGGTTTCTCTAAGACATCAGCTGAATATGCCGGAATCAGTTCTAACAAAGTATTCATGATCTCAATGTCTATTTCAGGAATACTTGCTGGTCTTGGTGGAGCAGTACAGGTACTCGGAATGCAGCACAGAGTAAGCCAGTTCGCTACTCAGGAGCAGTACGGATTCCAGGGTATTACTGTAGCACTTATTGGAGCTTCTAATCCTATTGGTTGTATCTTTGCAGCACTGTTCTACGGTGCTATGAAATATGGTGGAAATAAGCTGACAATGGTTAATGTACCTGCAGAAGTAGTTAATATTATCATGGGTACAATTATCGTATTTATAGCAGTTTCACATGTATTTAAGAGATTACTCAACAAGAAGACAGGAGGAGAGGCATAATGAATACAATTATTACAGATCTTGGACTTATTATAAATGCCATGCTGATAGCAACACCTCCACTTCTTCTTGCAGCACTTGGTTCATGTTTTTCAGAGAGAAGTGGTGTTATCAATATCGGTATTGAAGGTATGATGACAATCGGTGCATTTACAGGTGCGGTTGTTGCATATTTTACAGGTAACGGATGGTTTGGTTTCTTCTGCGGAGGACTTGCCGGAGCAGCATTTGGTGTTCTGCATGCAGTTGTATGTATATCATTTAATGCAGACCAGACAATTGCCGGTACAGCCATCAACTTTATAGGACCTGGTCTTGCAGTATTCCTTTGCAAGGCTATGTTTGAGAATTCATCAGATTCTCCAGCACTTGATACAGCCTCTAAGCTTCCTAGAATGTTTACAGGCGTATTCAAGGCTGGTTCATTTGGATATAACGTTATTGCTACATATCCAGCAGCATATCTTAGTTTTGTACTTGTTATTGTGATCTGGTTCATATTCTACAAGACAAGATTTGGTATGCATTTAAGAGCTGCTGGTGAGCATCCAGAAGCTTGTGAGACACTTGGTATTAATGTTTATAAAGTTAGATATATCTGCGTTATAACATCTGGTTTCCTTGCAGGACTTGGCGGAGCGTTTGTAACACTTTCAACTGTAAGCCAGTTCAGACCTAGTGTTATTGTAGGACAGGGATTTATTGCTATCGCAGCAGTTATCTTTGGTAAGTTCAAGCCACAGGGTGCACTTGTTGGATGTCTTATCTTTGGTTTCTGTAATGGTATTAAGTCAATCCTCAGCCAGAGTAATGTTGTATCACCTAACCTTATTAGTATGATTCCATATGTGGTTACACTTCTTGCACTTATCTTCTTTGTAGGTAGTTCAAGAGTTCCAGCTGCAAATGGTAAGCCATTTGTTAGATCTAAATAATTTGTTGTATATGAGGAATGGAGACAGGCTATGACTAATCAGGGATTACTGGCAGCGAAGGCTCTTGAAATGAGAGCTATGTCGTATACACCGTATAGTAAATATAATGTAGGAGCGGCACTTCTTACTAAGAGTGGCAAGATATACACAGGTTGTAATATTGAAAATGCTGCATATACACCTTCTAACTGTGCAGAGAGAACAGCATTCTTTAAGGCAGTTAGTGAAGGCGAAAGAGAATTTGTTGCTATTGCAATAGCAGGAGGTCCTGCTGGAAGTGAGCCTTCAGAATATTGTCCACCATGTGGTGTTTGCAGACAGGTAATGAGAGAGTTCTGTGATGAGAAGTTTGAAATCATTCTCGCTAAGACTCCTGAAGATTATAAAGTATATACTTTAAATGAAATATTACCTATGGGATTTGGCCCTACTAATTTAGAAAATACTTGACTTTAACATGCAAATTATGTTATGGTATAGTACGTTGTGAAAATATAGACGGTCCTCTGTTACATAGAGATTTAACGAGATTGTATTAAGAACGTCCAGATTAAAGGAGAAATACAAATGAGTACAATTATTGAAGAGCTTGAGAAAGCACAGCTTAACGAGAACGCACCACAGTTTAACGTTGGTGACACAGTAAAGGTTTACGGAAAGATTAAAGAAGGAAACCGTGAAAGAGTACAGATTTTCGAAGGAACTGTTAAGAAGATCCAGGGCGGTAGCAACCGTACAACTTTCACAGTTAGAAAGCTTTCTAGCGGAATCGGCGTTGAAAAGACATGGCCACTTCACTCACCACTTGTTGAGAAGGTTGAAGTAACAAGAAGAGGTAAGGTAAGAAGAGCTAAGCTGAACTACCTTGTAGGACTTAAGGGTAAGAAGGCTAAGGTTAAAGAGCTTGTTAGATAATAATTGACAGATAAGGGCAGTTACTTAATTGTAATTGCCCTTTGTGTTTATATGGAGTTAAATTATGCGCAGAAGAAGAACCAATAATCTCGTATTTCATGAAAAAAAGAAGATATTTACACCAGAGCTTGCAAAAGAGATTTTTTCCTGGGTATTTTATACTGTAGTAGCTGTAGTTATAGCATTTCTATTGGTAACAGCTTTCGGTATGAAGACAAGCGTTATCGGTGATTCTATGGAGCCAACAATATATAATGGCCAAAGTGTCCTTATAAACAAATTTGTATATATGGTATCTTCACCCAAAAAGGATGATATAATAGCTTTTCTTCCAAATGGAAACGTGAACTCACATTACTATGTTAAGCGTGTTATAGGTGTTCCTGGTGATACTATTCAGATAATAGATGGAACTCTATATATTAACGGTGAAGAACAATCCATCGAAGATACTATTTATGATAAAATGGAAGAGGCTGGTATTGCAGAGAACGAGATTAAATTATCCAGTGATGAATATTTTGTTCTGGGCGATAACAGAAATAGTAGTGAAGATAGTAGAAGTGCCAATATTGGCGTAGTCGAGAAATCCAGTATAATCGGTAAATGCTGGTACAAGATGGGCGGAACCGAAGGCGAGTCAGGATTTTTGATGGACTAATTAAACTTACTTCTACGTTAGTAGTATTAGATATGGTAGGTAGAGAATGAATTTTCAGTGGTATCCAGGTCATATGACCAAAGCTATCAGAATGATGCAGGAAAATATCAAACTGGTAGATATGATTATAGAACTTACAGATGCAAGAATTCCATTATCAGGCAGAAACCCTGATATAGATGAACTTGGAAAAGGTAAGGCAAGACTTGTTCTGCTCAATAAGACGGATATGGCTGATCCAAGAGTTACAAAGGAATGGATTGAATACTTTGAAGCTCAGGGAGCATCAGTTATTGACATCAATTCCAAGCAGAATAAAGATATCAAAAAAGTAAAAGAAAAGATTGTTGAAGCATGTGCTGAGAGAATCGAAAGAGATAGAAAACGTGGTATTAAAAACAGGCCTATAAGAGCTATGGTAGCAGGTATTCCTAATGTTGGTAAGTCAACATTTATTAATCATCTTACAGGTAAGACTGCAGCCAAGACCGGTAATAAACCAGGTGTAACAAAGGGAAAACAGTGGATTTCTCTTGGCAATAATATGCAGCTCTTAGATACGCCAGGTATATTATGGCCAAAATTTGAAGATCAGACAGTAGGACTACATCTGGCTCTTATTGGTTCTATGAACGATGAGAATCTTGATACAGCAGAGCTGGCTATAGAATTAATTAAGTTCCTTGAAGTGTCATATAGGGGTATAATAGAAGAAAAGTATTCTATTGAAGAAGGAACGATTGACAGTATTATTGATGAATATGGATACCCAAGAGGAACAGCTTATCTGGCTGCAATTGCCGAGAGCAGAAAGTGCCTTGTAGCGGGCGGTAATCCTGATTTTCAGAGAGCTGCTGGTCTTGTTCTGGACGATTTTAGAAATGGAAGACTTGGTAGAATATCATTAGAAAGACCGGAAAACTAGAATTCTAATGAAATAAAAACTAAAGGAGTCGGTATGAATAAGGTTGTAAAAGAAATACTGAGTAACGTTATATGGCTTGCTGTTGTATTTGCATTAACAATGCTGATTATTGAATTTGTAGTTCAGAGAACAGTTGTAAGTGGTGAGTCAATGATGTACACGTTACAGGATGAGGATTCACTTCTTGTTGATAAAATCAGCTACAGATTTTCAGATCCGGAGAGATTTGATATAGTTATTTTCCCATATCCATCAGATCCGGAAGAATGTTTTATTAAGCGCATAATAGGTCTTCCTGGTGAAACAATCCAGATAGATGATGATGGTAAAATATGGATAGATGGTGAGATTCTTGAAGAAAACTATGGCGCTGAAGTAATATGGGATGCGGGACTTGCCAGTGAACCTATTACACTTGGTGATGATGAATATTTTGTGATGGGTGATAACAGAAACCATTCAATGGATTCAAGAGATCCTAGCGTAGGTAATATTAAGAGAGATGATTTTATAGGAAAAGCATTTATCAGAATATATCCTTTTGAGACATTTGGAGGATTAGACTGATGAGTAGCATTTCAGAAATCAGATTGATTTTAAAAAACACAGATATAAATGACATGCATAAGTTCATAGATGAGTATTCATCTGATGAACGTGATGGTGTCAAAAAATTAGTAGAGCAGGCTAATAAAAAAATAGCTGCTCTGCAGGCAGAACGTGAACGTACTTATAAGATGACAGAGTTTGAGAGAAAATTCTCAGACGTAGAATATATATGTGGTATAGACGAGGTCGGTAGAGGTCCACTCGCAGGCCCTGTTTATGCAGCATCTGTCATTCTTCCAAAAGATACTGAAATCTTATATCTCAATGATTCTAAGAAATTATCCGAAAAAAAGAGAGAAGAGTTATATGATGTAATTATGGAGAAAGCATTAGCTGTTGGAATAGGTTATGCAACTCCTAAGCGTATTGATGAAATCAATATACTGCAGGCTGATTACGAAGCGATGGCAATGGCGGTTAATAGTATGAATATTAAGCCTGGGCTTCTTCTTATAGATGCAGTTCATATACCTCAGCTGGAAGAGTACAGACAGGAATCAATTATTAAGGGTGATGCACAGAGTGTATCTATTGCAGCTGCAAGTATTGTAGCCAAAGTAACAAGGGACAGAGTAATGACAGAATATGCCCAAAAGTATCCTGAGTACGGCTTTGACAGAAATAAAGGATATGGCAGTGCAGAGCATATAGCAGCACTTAAGAAATACGGACCATGTGAAATTCATAGACGTTCATTCATTGGTAACTTTGTAGAAGTATGAGGCGGGATTAAATGCAAGGTTTAAGTGGTGTTCAGAATACGAATACAACTGTATACGCCGGTAATGTAACCCCTAGAGAAAGCGGCACACAGAATCAGGCTTATCTCCAGTCAGGAGAAACAGTCTCTGGTAAGATTGTGTCTCTTTCAGACGATGGCAGTGGTAATCGGATAGCACAGATAGATCTTGGCGGAGGCACCACCATTTCTGCAAAATTACAGGATGGTCTTGGACTTACACAGGGACAGACAGTGACATTTGAGGTCAAGGGTGATAGCAATTCTGCAATTACCCTTAGACCTTTATTTGAAAATACAGCAATGACATCTACAGCTATGAAAGCTCTTATGGCTGCAGGTCTTGATGCCAATAATACTAATAATCTGACTATGATTAAGAGTATGATGGAAAATGGCATGTCGATAGACAAAAATTCTATTCTGGATATGAATCAGATTCTGAATTCTAATCCGGGTAAATCGGTCTCTACACTTGTAGAGATGCATTCGTTAAATCTTCCTATAGATGAAAATAGCATAGAGCAGTTCGTAAATTACAAGAATTACGAACATCAGATGGTTTCTGATATAGATAATATAATGGAGCAGTTACCAGAAGCATATAAGGAACTCATAGCAAATGGCGATAATAAAGGTGCCGCTGATCTATATGGAAATGTGCTCAAGCTATTTGCTGGTACTACGGATGCTGCAGGTGTTAATCCAAATGGACAGATGACAGTAGATGGTCAGACCATGCAGACATCAAATCAGGCTACTATAAATAATCCTAATGGTACAACTACCGGAGAAGTAACAGGGACAGCATCAGAACCTGGAACTGGAATAGAAGGAGCAAAGCCTGTTGTAATAGCTGGAGCAGACAGCCTTAATACTCTTGCAGAATCTGAAGAAGTACTTGTTTATACAGATGGCAAAAATGGAACTGCAGGAAATAAGATATCTGGAAATCCAGAGGATATAGTTAATCAGAATAAGGCTGAGAGTCAGGCAGTAACCAGGGAGCAGCCAGCAGCCAGAATGATGGCTGATATTTCCTTGCAGGAGATGAATCAGTCACAGAATAATATTGAATTATCAGCAAGATTTATCAGACTCCTTACAAGACTTGGAGTATCTGAAGAGACTATAAATGGCTATATGAATAATCTTACGGATAGAAATGGCAATCCTATAACCTCACAGGATATTTTAAAAGAGCTGGCTATTTTATTTGAAAATAGTGAAGCTGCAAAAGAGGGAATGAGTAGAGGATTTGGAAGGCTTTTTGCATCAAATGAGTATAATGACCTGTTAAAAGATGCTATTGCAAATCAATGGCTCTTAAAACCTGGAGAGGTTGAAAAGGAAAATGTTGAAAGCCTTTATAGAAAACTTAACGATCAGGCAAGGCAGCTTACAAATATTATTTCTGAGTCGGCAGGTGCCTCATCCAAAGTTATGGGAAGTGTAAATAATCTTCAGAACAATATAGATTTTATGAATCAGCTAAATCAAATGTTTGCTTATGTGCAGCTGCCTCTTAAAATGGCCAACCAGAATGCACATGGTGACCTCTATGTATACAGGAACAAAAAGCAGGCTGGAAGCGATGATGGAAGTGTAAGTGCAATATTACATCTGGATATGGACAATCTTGGACCACTAGATGTATATGTCAAGCTCAAAGATAATAACGTCAAAACAAATTTCTACGTGGCTGATGAATCAGTAATCGACCTTATAGAAGATAACATAGATATTTTAAGCGCAAGGCTTGAAAAAAGAGGATATCAGATGAGTTGTAAGACAATGCTTCATGATGATATTGGAGAAGACTCAGAAGATATTCCAATAGATGAAATGTTTACTACTAACAAGGTGCCACTTTTATCTATGCAGTCCTTTGATGCTAGGGCTTAGTTATAATGGAGAAAAAATAATATGGCTGAATCCAAAAAGAAAGTAAAACAGGCCGTTGCTCTTGGATATGATCCTAATAAAGATAACGCGCCTACAGTAATAGCTTCCGGTATGGGAGCTCTTGCTGATAAGATAATAGAAAAAGCTAAAGAAGAAGATATTCCTATACATCAGGATGATAAACTGGCAGAAACGCTGTCAAAACTGGATATAGGAGAAGCCATACCACCAGAACTCTATGAGGTAGTAGCAGAGATTCTGGTATTCGTTGATGCGATGGACCGTATTAAGGCAAAAGGCGGCCTGGATATTAAAGGCATGCAATAAATAAAAAGGATTTTAAAGAGATTTGAATAAGAGAGAAAAAGGAAACTTTTATGAGACCCTTGCCTGCGAATATATTACAGACAATGGCGGAATTATAATTGAGAGAAATTACAGGAGTAAAAAAGGCGAAGTAGATA
Source organism: uncultured Butyrivibrio sp. (assembly GCA_946404845.1). Lineage (GTDB taxonomy): Bacteria > Bacillota > Clostridia > Lachnospirales > Lachnospiraceae > Butyrivibrio. Next base: position 15,916 of record CAMJFD010000046.1, read on the forward strand.
TAATTGCAAGAGATGGGAAATATCTGTGTTTTGTGGAAGTTAAATACAGAACATCTGACAGATATGGCGAGGCAGAACGCGCAGTTGACTTTAATAAGCAAAGGACAATTTCCAGAGTGTGCGATTATTACTTATTTTCAAAGCATTTTGGCTCTGAAACGCCGATAAGATTTGATGTTGTTGCAATTAATACTGATATTAATAATATAAATGTGTTAAAATGGCATAAGAATGCTTTTGACTATATTAGTAACTGGAGATGATAGTTTTAGAAATGTTAAAAATACAAAGAAAAGAAGCCAAAAGTCATATGGAGCTCAGAAAAAATGGGGAACTTGAATATTTAGTTTTTCCTGAGCTTGAAAAGATTGATTTTATAAAACATCTTTTTTCTACCAGGATAGGAGGAGTATCTAAAGGCCATTTTTCACAGGCCAACTTCAGCCATACCAGAGGTGATGACAATAATGATGTAGATGAGAATTACAGGAGAGTAGCCCAAGTGCTTGGACATGGCAGGACGCTTGATGATTTTGTTTGCACATATCAGACTCATACTACTAATGTGAAGGTAGTTACAGAAGAGGACAGAGGAAAAGGCACTGTAAGAGACAGGGAATATACTGACGTTGACGGTCTTATAACAAATGTTCCAGGTATTATACTTACGACTTTTCATGCTGATTGTCCTGCAGTATATATAGTAGATCCTGTAAATAAGGCAATAGGTCTTGTGCATTCTGGATGGAGAGGAACGTACGGCAGAATCAGTGCTGTGGCACTTAACAAGATGAATGAGCAGTATGGAACAAAGCCAGAAGATACTATTTGCTGTATAAGCCCGTCTATTTGTCAGGACTGCTATGAAGTAAGTGATGATGTATATAATAATTTCAAAGAGGGTTTTGGAAATGTTGTAAATCCTGGAAAAAAGGAAGGAAAATGGCAACTGGATTTGTGGGGTGCCATAAAGAATACTTTGACAGATGCAGGTGTTCAGTATAATAATATAATAGTTACGGATATTTGTACCTGTTGTAATCCGCAGCTTCTATTTTCTCATAGGGTTCAGGGAGAAAACAGAGGAAATCTTGCGGCATTTATGCAGATTGTGTAAAATTTAATTATAAAATAAAAACTATAAATTTATATTTTATGTTTTTGTGATGGAGGAAAAAATGTCAAATATACTTGTCTGTGATGACGATAAGGAAATCGTAGATGCTATTGAAATTTATTTACAGCAGGAGGGGTATAATGTATACAAGGCTTATGATGGAGAAGAAGCCGTAAATACAATCGCTGCAAATGATATTCAGCTTGCTATTATTGATGTTATGATGCCTAAAATGGATGGTATCAGAGCTACTATGAAAATAAGGGAGACTAGTAGTATTCCAATTATCATACTGTCTGCAAAGTCTGAGGATACGGATAAGATTCTGGGACTTAATATTGGTGCGGATGATTATGTGACTAAGCCATTTAATCCGCTTGAACTCGTTGCAAGAGTTAAGTCCAATATGCGCAGATATACTAAGCTGGGTAATATGGAAGTTGAGAGTGAAGACAATATGTATCAGGTCGGCGGTCTTGTTATTAATGATGAGTCCAAAGAAGTTACTATTGATAATGAACTTGTTAAACTAACTCCTATTGAATATAACATTTTGTTATTCCTTGTTATGAATAAGGGTAAAGTATTCTCAATCAATCAGATATATGAGAATATCTGGAATGAAAACGCAATTGGTGCAGATAACACAGTTGCAGTTCATATCAGACATATCAGAGAAAAAATCGAAATCAACCCTAAGGAGCCTAAATATTTAAAGGTTGTATGGGGCGTTGGTTATAAGATTGAGGATGATAAGTAATATACCATAACATTAAGGGGAGACCAGAGGTGAACGGAAGTAAAGTACTTACTTGGAAAAAACATAGAAGATTAAAAGTTATACAACATGTACTGGTTGGAA
>CAMJFD010000047.1 GCA_946404845.1 uncultured Butyrivibrio sp.
ACGCTCAGCACCTGCAAGAGCCATGATGATACTGTTGAACTGCATAGATACCTGGTTGATAGGCATACTGAAGTTCTTATTAAATGTAAGGAAACTTGCAAGTCCGCCAACTGTGAATCCTGCTACACTGTTAAGAGCCAGCGCACCACCAAATATTGCACATATAACATAACTTGTATTACCCAGCTGTGTATTTATAGGTCCCAGAATACCTGAGAATGTATTAGCCTTAAATGCACTCTGATACAGCTCTTCATTGAGCTCATCAAACTTCTTAACTGATTCTTCTTCATGACAGAATACCTTTACTACCTTCTGTCCTGTCATCATCTCTTCTATATAACCATTTACTGCACCGAGGTTTTTCTGCTGAGCTATGAAGTTCTTACCTGATGCCTTTGTAGCCTTTCCTGAGCAGAAGAGAATTACTACTACCATTACAAGAGTAACTATTGTAAGTGGTATATTGAGCATGATCATTGATATCAGGATACTAATAATTGTAATTGCACTGTTTAGCATCTGAGGTATACTCTGGCTGATCATCTGACGAAGTGTATCAATATCGTTTGTATATATTGACATTATGTCACCATGTGCATGAGTATCAAAATATTTAATAGGAAGACTCTCCATATGAGTAAACAGATCTGTTCTGAGTCTCATAAGTGTTCCCTGGCTGACATTTACCATTATTCTGGTCTGTGCAAAACTTGCCAGCGCGCCAATTGCATAGAACACAGCAACCCTTGATATAGCACCTGCAAGTGGACCATAATCAGGATTTGCAGCACCTATAAGTGGTGTAATATATGTATCTATAAGAGTCTTGGTAAAAAGTGTTCCCTGTACATTAGCTATAACACTGATAAAGATACAGGCAACTATTATTACCATGTGAATTCCATAATATTTAAAAACATATCCCATTATTCTCTTGAATAATTTCATAGGATTTTCGACCTTAGGTCTTGGCATTCCTCTTCTTGGTCCATTACCTGGTCCTTTTACTTCTTTTACATTTTCTGCCATTGTAATCCCTCCTGCTTATTTCTGTTCATCAAAATCTGCATCACCACTGGCACCGGTCTGAGATTCATAAACCTCTCGATAGATTGTGTTGTTAGCAAGCAGTTCATCATGTGTTCCAAATCCGTTGATTGTTCCATTATCCATGACAATGATTCTGTCACAGTTCTGAACACTTGATACTCTCTGAGCAATAATAAGCTTTGTAGTATCAGGAATTTCTTCTGCAAAAGCCTTTCTGATCTTAGCATCAGTAGCAGTATCTACTGCACTGGTACTATCATCAAGTATCAGAATCTTTGGTTTTTTTAAAAGCGCTCTGGCAATACACAATCTCTGTTTCTGTCCTCCAGAAACATTAGAACCACCCTGTTCTATATATGTATTGTATCCATCAGGCATTTTTTCTATAAATTCATCTGCACATGCAAGACGACATGCACGCTGAACTTCTTCATCAGTTGCGTTCTTATCCCCCCATCTGAGGTTTTCATATATAGTACCACTGAATAATACATTTTTCTGAAGAACTACAGAAACCTGATTTCTAAGGCTTTCCATATCATATTTCTTAACATCAAGTCCGCCTACTTCAACAGTACCTGCTGTTACGTCATACAGGCGACTTATCAGATTGACAAGTGATGATTTGGCTGAACCCGTACCACCAATAATACCAATTGTTTCACCTGATTTAATATCAAGATTAATATCCTTTAATACAGGCTCAGAAGAATCCCTATTATATGCAAAATCTACATGATCAAATCTGATTCTACCATCAGCAACTTCCATAACAGGATTCTCAGGGTTAGTAAGCGTACTCTTCTCTTCTATAACTTCTGCAATACGCTTTGCACTTGCTTGAGACATTGTAATCATAACGAATATCATCGACAGCATCATAAGACTCATCAGAATATTCATACAATATGTAAGAAGACTCATCAGATTACCTGTTGTAAGTGTTTCTGAAACTATCATATGAGCACCTATCCAGCTGATCAGCAGAATACATACATATACAGTAGCCATATTTACAGGCATCATGTAACTTACTCTCTTCTCAGCCTTTACGAACATCTGATAGATATTCTTTGCTGCCTTTGTAAACTTGGTATTTTCATGTTCTTCACGTACATAAGATTTTACAACTCTAATTGCTGATACATTTTCCTGTACGCTTTCATTAAGTGCATCATACTTCTCAAATACTTCTCTGAAGTACTTAGTTGCACTACCCATAACCAGAATAATGAGTATACCAAGGAATATAACTGCTGCAAGATAAATACTTGCAAGTTTAGGACTTATGATAAATGACATTACCATAGCAATTATCATAGATGCCGGCGCTCTCATAGCCATTCTGAGCATCATCATATAAGCGTTCTGAATATTAGTAACATCAGTTGTAAGACGTGTTACAAGACCTGATGTAGAGAACTTATCGATATTTGCAAATGAGTATGTCTGGATATTATCAAACATTGCCTTTCTAAGATTTCTGGCAAGTCCTGCAGAAGCCTTAGATCCAAAATATGCACCAGCACAACCTGATAACAGACCAAGCAGTGCAACGAATATCATAACAAGTCCTGTTCTGAGAATATAGCCCATATTCCCGCCATTTATACCATAATCCACGATATTACCCATCAGGATAGGTATAATCATTTCACATACTACTTCACCTATCATACAGATTGGTGTCAGTATTGAAGGTAGCTTAAATTCTTTTAATTGAGCTCCCAAAGTCTTAATCATATAAACTCTCCATTCTGAAACCAGTAATATTATTTGTCTTATATAGGTTTCTAATTTATCTTAATAATCCTTGAGATTATCTAATGCTTTATCCAGCAATTCTCTGAATAAATTAATTTCTTCAACAGTCATTCCAACCGTAAGCATATTATCCATCTCGTCTCTGTGTCTTTTACTGGTTTTGAGGAAATCAAGGGCTTTTTCTGTAATACTAATATTTCTGTATTTATGGTTGTCCTCATCAACCTCAATCTGAACCATTTCTTTTTCTTCCAATCTCTTCAAAAGACCTATAGTCGTCGGATGCTTGACTTGAAGTGCCATAGACAGTTCCTTTTGTGTTACTTTATGATCCATATTATGCTCAAGGTACCACAAAATACCCATCTGAGAAAATGTCATATCCTTCTCTTTTAGTTCTTTGTTGAGATTTTGTATAAACTTTTCGTTTATCATTTTGATTTTAAAGCCGAGAGGTTCTTTTCCTTTTTCACGCTTGCATGAACCATTGCGATCAAATGTCATATCTACCTCCTATCTTTTGAAACTATAAGAATAACAAGAATAAAGCTACTTATAACAGACATGTAGCTTAATACATGTTCTATAATAAGTAGCTTCCTACATATTGTCAATATGATTTTTTATAGTTTATATAATTTTTATAAGTACCAAATAGTACTAAAACGTTAAAAATATTTGGCCTCAAATTCTTCTACAGACATTGGCATACTATAGTAATAACCTTGAATTATATTACATCCATATGAAGCAACGAGTTCCTTTTGTTCCTCAGTTTCAATACCTTCAAATACAACATCATAATTGATATTATTAAGAAGGTTTATAAGAGATTTAACCACTATTCTGCCTTTTTTGGTATTAAGGCTGTTCCTTGCAAAGGATATGTCCATCTTAACTGTATCAGCAGGCATATTAGCTATCTGGTTAAGTGATGAGTAGCCAGAACCAAAATCATCAACACTTACTCTAAATCCATAATCTCTTAGTATGTCTGTAGTCTGTGTTATAAGAGCATTATTCATTACGAACATATTCTCCAGAATCTCAAACTCCACATATTCAGGAGGAACCTTATATCTCTTTGATAGTTCTATCATCTTATCTGCAAAATCAGTCTTAACATACTCCTGCCTTGATACATTTACAGATACAACGAATAGTCTTCGGCCCTGATCTTTCCACTTTTTCTGAAGTTCAAATACCTTTTCAGTCATTATGCTGTCAAGAGCACCTATTATACCTATCTGTTCAAGAGCCGGAATAAATCTTGCAGGAGGAATTATACTACCATCCTCTGCAACAATTCTCGCAAGGGCTTCTGCTCCTACTACTTCTTCAGTATTAGCTGCAATCTTAGGTTGCAGGAAAATTGCAATTCTGTTATCACCTGCTGCCTTTCTGAACAGATTTGATGCTTCCATTATATTTTCTTTATCAGCATAATCTGCAGGATCGTAAACATTATAACTAATGTCAAAACGCCCTTTCATCTTGGTTTTTGACATCTTGGCCTTATCAAAGGCCTGTCTGAGATCCTCGTTTAAGCTTTCCATAAAATATACTCCTGTATATACATGTATATATATATCAGGATATTTGGAATTCATGATGTCTTCAAATTCAGTATTTAATTGTGAAATAATACTAAGTTCTTCATCCCTTGTAATTTTCCCCATCGAAACAAGCATAGCAAATTGCTCTGAGTCGATTCTGCAAGCACAAATGTTATAGGGATTATCAGTAAAAAAAAGTCTGCCATTTCCTTAATAAATACATCGCCAGTTTCTCTGCTGTAGAACTTATTGATGTATTTAAAATTACTAACATCCATAATCAGAACGGCAAAATTCCCCTCATTATGGGCAAGATATTCTCTGGATATCTGCATAAATTCATCAAAATCATACAGACCAGTTATCTTATCTACTGCCATATTAAAAAGGTCCTTTCATATTGAAATAACTTCCTAACTGTAATAGTCCCCACAAACTCTTAAACATCTTATTTCTGTACAAAAGTACGAACGTTTATACCATTAACTTCTATATGATCATCAACAGCAATTACGATACACTGTCTGCCGTCAATATACTTGGTTTCTACTAAATCAGCCCTGTCAGGCTTAACTTTGATAACTACATCAGGAGTCTCAATGTCGAATTTTCTTGTATTAGCAACATTTGTAGCCAGAAGCGGATAATCCTCTTCTCCTGCATAGTTCTCATAATTTTTATCAAAATAATCCATTTTTTCTTCTGGAACACCACTGTCTGTAAGAAGATCTCTTAAATCTTTCTTCATAAGTTCAAGAGGTTCATCATCTCCAGCATGATCGTCCATCATAGTCTGAAGATTCTCATGAATATTTCTCATAATGTCATAATCAGCATCGTCGCCAATTGTATCGCTTACTACATTATTAAAGAATGTCTTCTGCTCTGGAGCAGATGTAGGTGCTACACCTCCGAACATCGCCTGTATAAATTCCGGCTGTATGTCATCTGGCTTTTTAGAAAAATATAACATGTTGTGTATATCAGCATTACGCTCAATAAAGGCTGGGAACAAAAAGCCTTTTGTAGGGCCTTCTACTACCCAGTCTCTAAATCTGTCTTCTATAGTATTCTTAGATTCATTGTATCCAAGAGCGGCTTTAGATAACTTAACGGGACAAATACTGCATAGCATATAATCGTAAACATTTTCAGATGAATCGTCCATTTCAATACCATCTGTTGTAACAGTAGGTATATCATAAACAGCATGAACAAGGACTATGTAATAGTTCTCTCCATTTACATAGTTTCCTATAATACGGTCATAAAATTCATCTATAAGAGCATCATCCTCAAGATGACTGTCTCGAAGCTTTAACAGGAACTCCTGTGTTCCTCCCTCTTCTTCCTGGTCAAGTGGAAATTCCAGGCTGATGAGGTTCTTACCAAATGTTCCGGTAAGTGTATGCTGGAAGATATCCAGATATTTGAACATCTCCTCTTCTGGAATGGACATAAATGCTTCTTTTGATACCATTCTCTTGTTTTTTTCATGATCTACGTAGCAGCCACAGATTTTATCAATTGTACATCTGTCTGGTGTGAACTGCTTCTTAATTTCTAATACTTCTGCTTTATTCATTTCTCCAACAAAACCTAAACCAATTAATTACTATTAATTATTGTTTTCTTTCCTTTCCTCGAACTTCTGACACATATCTACTGCAAATTCTACCGGATATAACTGAACCATTACAGAATCAATAAGATCCTCAATAGTCATTCTAAAAGATATCTTTACGAACTTCTCGTAAGGTGTCTCGAACATTTTTTCAAATATTTTTACACTTTCCACATCTATCTGATTTACAACAGGTGTACTGATATCTGTGGCAATACCCAGCATGGAGGATAGTGAAGTAGCACTGGTTCCCATCATCTGGTTCATGGCTTCTGACGCTGCTGACAAATGCAGGTCTGTTATATCACCAGCTACATTTGAACCATCGCCGCCCATCATCAGATCAGTCATAACTTTGACATCATGATCTTTGAGAATCAGAACATTATTACCTTCCAGGCCCTTAACATAATGTATCTGTACAAATACACATGTATTTTCGTAATCATCCAATGTCTCACTTCGATTTACTATCTGGACATTAGGCGTTGTAATGTCAACTTTTTTGTTGACCATCATGCTAAGAGTAGTTGCTGAATTACCCATACTAATATTGGCAATTTCACCGATAGTATCCATCTGATCATTACTTAGTTTGTTTTCCACTATTATATGCCTCCGATTTCCGCAGGGCATCTCCCGCTCATATAGTTCTATTTTATATGTAATATTCAATAACTTCAAGCTTTCGCTAAATGTGCTATTTTGGCCAACCCCTTTATTTACACCGCATCCAGGAGTTTTAATAATAATTTTATTTTTTCATTATTTTTTAAATCGTACAAAAATATATTGGACTTTGTGTACTTTTATAATTTTTTGATGTTTATTTTAATTTTTTATATGAAAAATGATGATTTCTTGAGCGTTTGTGATTGACTATGATTGTTTGTGATGATATTATAATTATATAAACTACATATTAAAAAGCGAGGGGTTTTTATGTTAACAGAGGAGCGTAGGGAACAAATCGTAAGAATTGTAAATGAGAGAAAAGCCGTTACAGTTGCTGAGCTTACAGAACTTTTAGACACATCAGTAGCAACCATAAGACGTGATTTAAACGCTCTAAACGACAGCGGTAAAATTACTAAAGTTTTCGGTGGTGCTACTTCAAAAGAATCACAAACAATCAAAACCACTGAAGAATCCATGGCAGAAAAATCGCATGTTAACACAAAAGAAAAAAATTCGATCAGTAAATACGCAGCAACGCTTATAAACGATCAGGACTTTGTATTTATTGATTCCGGCACTACTACTCTTAAGCTTATAGATTACATAACAAATAGTAATGCCAAATACATAACAAACGGAATTGCCCATGCCAAAAGGCTTATAGAAAAAGGCTTTGATACCATGATAGTTGGTGGCAGGATCAAGGTTCCTACAGAAGCTATTATAGGACCTGACTGCGTTGAGAGTATTTCCAAATATCATTTCACCAAAGCATTCATGGGTACAAATGGCATTTCAGTTGAGGCTGGATGCACTACTCCGGATGTTGATGAAGCTTTGGTCAAGTCAGTAGTTGTAAAACATTCGTATCTCACTTACATACTTGCTGATCATACCAAATTTGGTCAAGTTAGCTCAGTAACATTTGCTGATATAGCCAAATGTTGCATCATTACTGATAGAGAGCCTTCCAGACGTTATCTGGAAAAAACTGTTGTTAAAGCAGTCAATTAATAATAGGAGGTTGGAAGATGATTTACACCGTAACATTCAATCCAGCAATAGATTATGTAATTCACATGGATAATCCATTAGATCCAGGAATGACTAACAGATCTTCCAGTGAAGAACACTATATTGGTGGTAAGGGAATCAATGTTTCTACTATCTTAAAGAATCTCGGACTTGATAATACAGCCCTTGGTTTTGTAGCAGGATTCACTGGTGACGAAATCATACGAGGATTAAATGAAAGAGGTATCAAAGCTGATTTCATTAAACTAAAAGAAGGCACAACCAGAATAAATGTCAAAATCAAATCTACAGAAGAAACTGAGATAAATGCTCAGGGACCCAAAATCAGTTCAGAAGCTCTTAACGAGCTATATGATAAACTCGACAAGCTTGGAGAAGGCGACATACTGATACTTGCTGGTAGTATTCCTTCTTCTCTTCCAAGTGATGTATATGAAACTATTCTTGGAAGACTTGCTGACAAGAATGTTCTGTTCGTAGTTGATGCTACCAAGGATTTATTAAAGAACGTTCTCAAATATCATCCATTCCTTATTAAGCCTAATAACCATGAACTTGGCGAAATGTTTGATAAGGTTCTTAAAACGGATGATGAAATCGAAGAACATGCCAAAAAGCTTCAGGAAATGGGAGCCAGAAATGTTCTTATTTCAATGGCCGGAGACGGTTCAATGTTAATTACAGAAGACGGCCAGAGATTCAGAGTTGGTGTTCCAAAGGGAACTGTTAAGAATTCAGTAGGTGCCGGCGATTCAATGGTAGCCGGTTTCGTTGCTGGATATCTACAGTCTAAGGATTATGGAGTTGCTTTAAAGATGGGTACTGCTGCAGGAAGTGCTACCGCTTTTTCAGATGATCTTGCAACAGGTGAGGCCATCCGTAATCTTTATAATACACTTTGAACCATAAACACAGAGCCTTCTGGGAAATGTGTTTTGGGATATAAATAATTACTATATGTAATGTTAAAGGGTGAGCATCTTTAGTAATTAAAGATGCGGAAATGGAGAAGATATGAAAATCAAAGACTTATTAAGTCCAAACGGGATCAAACTAAATGTAAGTGTTTCATCCCAGGATGCAGCTATCGACGAACTTATAGCTCTTCACGATAAAGTTGGTACTTTATCAGATAAGGCAAAATTCAAAGAAGCTATCGTAGCAAGAGAAGCAAAAGGCTCTACTGCAGTGGGAATGGGAATTGCAGTGCCTCATGGCAAATCAGCCGCTGTTACAAAAGCTGGTGTTACAGCTATGACTGTTCCAGCAGGTGTTGATTACAAAGCTCTTGATAATCAGCCTTCAAAGTTATTCTTCATGATCGCAGCTCCTGATACAGCAGCTGACACACATCTTGAAGTTCTATCAAAGCTTATGACTCTTCTTATGGATTCAAGCTTTGCTAATAAACTTATTGCTGCAAAGACTCCAGAGGAATTCCTCGATATCATCAATGCCAAGGAAGCAGAAAAAGATGCTGAAAATGCTGCAAAAGCAGCTCCAAAGGCAGCAGAAGCTCCAAAGGCTGATGGTTATACTATCCTTGGCGTAACAGCCTGCCCTACAGGTATTGCACATACATATATGGCAGCTGAAGCTCTTGAACAGAAGGCAAAAGAAAAAGGTATCTCAATCAAGGTTGAGACAGATGGATCTGGCGGAGCAAAAAATGTTCTTACAGATGCAGAAATTGCTGCAGCTGATGTGATCATCGTAGCAGCTGATAAAAATGTAGAAATGGCACGTTTCAATGGTAAGAAAGTCCTCAAGGCTTCTACTGCTGATGCTATTCATAAATCAGATGATCTTCTTGCTAAGGCTACATCAGGAAATGTTCCTGTATATCATCATGCAGGTGGATCAGAAAAGACAGAGTCTTACGGAAGTGATGAGACACTTGGACGTAAGTTCTACAAACACCTTATGAATGGTGTATCACATATGCTTCCATTCGTAGTAGGTGGTGGTATCCTCGTTGCTATCGCATTCCTTATCGATACAATCTGCGGATATGGTACAACAGGTGGCGGTAACTTTGGTCAGATGACTCCTCTCTCAGCATTCTTTAAGTATGTTGGTGGACTTTCAATGGGACTTATGGTTCCTGTACTTGCCGGATTCATTGCTGAATCTATAGCAGACAGACCTGGTCTTGCAGTTGGTTTCACAGGTGGTCTTCTTGCATCAAGTGGTAACGCAGCTATTTCCAGTTTTGTATGGGGCGCTGAAGGTGTTCTTGATCCTAACCTTTCTGGATTCCAGCAGTTTATTGCAACCTTTGCATTCCAGAGCAAAGGTAGTACAGTATCAGGTTTCCTTGGTGGTATCCTTGCTGGTTTCCTTGCAGGTGCTATCGTACTTTGGCTTAAGAAGATTACTAATAACTTCCCTAAGTCACTCGATGGTATCAGACCAATCCTTATTTACCCACTTTGCGGTATATTCATCCTGGGCATACTGATGTGCTTCATCTTTAACCCAATTATCGCACTTGTAAATACAGGACTTAGCGTAATGCTTACAGCTCTTTCAAATGCAGGTCTTATCGCACTCCTTGGTCTTATCCTTGGTGGTATGATGGCAATTGATATGGGTGGCCCAATCAACAAGGCAGCTTATGTATTTGGTACTGGTATGCTTGGTACAGCAGCTGATCTTATGGCTAGTGGCGCTCAGGCAACAGATCCAGCAGTTCAGGCTTGTTACATTGCAATGGCAGCTATCATGGTTGGTGGTATGGTTCCTCCAATCGGAATCGCAATTGCATGCCTTGTATTCCCTAACAAGTTCACTAAGAACGAAAGAGAAACATGGATTTCAAACCTTGTAATGGGATTCTCATTCATTACAGAGGGTGCTATCCCATTTGCAGCAGCTGACCCAACACATGTAATTCCTTGTACATTCGTTGGTTCTGCAATAGCTGGTCTTCTATCTGCAATATTTAGTTGTACACTGATGGCACCTCACGGTGGAATATTCGTATTTGCAACTGTAGGTCATCCATTACTTTATATCGTAGCTCTCTTAATTGGTTCAGCTGTAACTGCTATAATGCTTGGATTTATTAAGAAAGATGCTAAGTAAAGATTAAGAAAATCTTTTATACATTTTACATAATATAGTTTATAATGGTCAGAGGGTAAGTCTGCATGCTTACCCTCTTAAGCCATTTTCATAAAGAAATATATTTCGGAGATAGAAAGGAGATTTTTATGGTATCTCAGAAAGTAACAGTAACTAATGAACAGGGCATGCACATGCGTCCAGCAAGTGTTATGAGCCAGAAAATGACAAGTTTCGATAGCGATGTAAAGATTGTTTTCAATGGAAACAGTTATGATGCAAAGAGCGTTATGATGCTTATGTCTGCTTGTATTAAGTGCGGTGCCGAAATCGAAATCCAGTGTGATGGACCAGACGAAGCAGATGCATTAAAAGCAGCAGTAGATATGGTTGAAAGCGGACTTGGCGACTAATTCGAGCAAGTTTAAATTTTTATACCGGTCTTCTCCAGAGGCCGGTATCTTAATTTAATCCTATGTGCCCATTCACATAAGGAGATGACACGAAAGGGGATAAATTATGTATAAAGGTATCGCTGCTTCTCGAGGAATCGGAATTGGTAGTATCGTTAAGATTGTTGAACACGAACTTAAGTATGATAATAAAAAAGTTGAGGATGTAGCTGCTGAAAAAAATCGTTTTGAAGCTGCTATAGATAAATTTAAAAAAGAAACTCAGGAAATGGCCGAAGATGTAAGAAAACGTATCGGACCTAAAGAAGCCGAAATTCTTGAAGGCCATTTATTTATGATCTCTGATCCTACAATGTCAGGTGAAATGTCTAAGATGATTGAAAGCGGACAGTGTGCAGAGGCGGCTGTAGAAGCTGTTTGCGATATGTTCTATGGCATGTTCTCCAAGATGGACGATGAAATGATGCGTCAGAGAGCATCTGATATTGCAGATATAAAGGTAAGTTTATTAAAGATTCTCATTGGTATAGAAGATATTGATATTAGCAAAGTTCCAAAGGGAACTATCCTTGTAGCCAAGGATCTTACACCATCAATGACATCTCAGATAATTAAAGAGAATGTTGCTGGTATTATTACAGAAATCGGCGGCAAAACATCTCACTCTGCTATTCTTGCAAGAGCGCTTGAGATACCAGCTGTTCTGAGTGTTCCTAACATTACAGAACTTGTTAATGACAAAGATTCAGCTATTGTTGACGGTACTGAAGGTGATGTACACGTCAATCCAGACGGAGATGTACTCTCTCAGTATGTTATCAAACGTGAGGAATTCATCCGTAAGCAGGCTGAACTTGATAAGTTCAAGGGCAAAGAAACAGTTACAGCTGATGGTCAGTCAGTAGAACTCTTCTGTAATATTGGTACTCCTAAGGATGCTAAAAAGGCTATTGAATGTGATGGAGAAGGTATCGGTCTGTTCCGTTCAGAATTCCTGTTCATGGACAATAATCACCTTCCTACAGAAGATGAGCAGTTTTCTGCATACAAGGAAGCTGTTGAAACAATGGGTGGTAAGCCTGTAATTATCAGAACTCTTGATATCGGTGGTGATAAGGATATTCCTTATCTTGATATGAAGAAGGAAGAAAACCCATTCCTTGGTTATCGTGCAGTTCGTTACTGCCTTGGTAACAAAGACAAATATGAAATCCAGTTAAGAGCAATCATTAAAGCTAGTGCATTTGGTAAGGTTAAGATAATGGTTCCTCTTGTTACATGTGTAGATGAAGTTCGTAGCGTAAAAGCTATGGTAGAAGAAATCAAAAAAGATTTCGATGCAAACGGTGTTGCATATGATAAGGATATTGAAGTTGGTTGCATGATCGAAACACCATCTGCAAGCCTTATCGCAGATCTCCTTGCTAAGGAATGTGACTTCTTCTCAATTGGAACTAACGATTTAACACAGTATACAATGAGCGTAGACAGAGGTAATGCTGATGTTGCATATCTGTATTCAGCATTCCAGCCAGCTGTTCTCCGTTCAATCAAGCACATTATTGAATGTGGTGTAAATGCAGGAATTCCTGTTGGTATGTGTGGTGAAGCTGCTGCAGATCCACTTATGATTCCACTTCTCATTTCATTTGGTCTTACAGAGTATAGTGTTAACCCTGTACTTGTACTTACAGCCAGATGTATTATTTCCAAGTGGACCAAGGAAGAAGCAGATGCCCTTGCAAACAAGGTACTCTCTCTTTCAACAGAGGCTGAAATCGTTTCAGCATTAAAAGAAGCATCTAAAGATTGATATTTTTAGATAAATAATGATAACCCAAAAAGAAAAAGAACTATCAAATCGATAGTTCTTTTTCTTTTAATTAAATAAATATATCTATTAACTCATGCTCTGTAATAGTTCAATTGCTGATTTCTGAGTAACAGCCTCTTCTTTTTTCATCTTCTTATGTGTATATGAATTGCTAAGTATTCTAGCTCTCATCTCTTCAGGATGATTGTATAACTGATCCATGATACGATCTAATACTTTCATACATTCTTCCATTATTATCGCCTCCTTTTAGGGTCATAACACACTACTATCACTTAGGTATATCGCTAAGCACTTTCCCCCAAAAGACAACTTATCATATACTTACTTTTTCATAGCAAGAATTACTATATATCATAAAGCAACGATATTCAATGAAGATATATTTAATTATTTATTAAGAATATATCGCATCAATCAGCAAGATCTTCTCCATTTGAAGCTATTACTTTTTTGTACCAGTAGAATGAGTCCTTTCTGACTCTTCTAAGATCCTTTAAGTCAAATTCATCTCTGTTTACATAGATAAATCCATATCTCTTAACAACACCTTCGTGTGTAGATACAAGATCTATAGCTGACCATGGACAATATCCCATCATATCAACTCCATCTTCTATAGCCAGCTTCATCTGCTCAATATGATTTCTGAGGTAGAAGATTCTATATGGATCATGTACCTTATCACCATCTTCAAGCTTATCATATGCTCCAAGACCATTTTCTGTAATGATAATTGGCAGATGATATCTGGAATATACTTCACGAAGAGTAGCTCTAAATCCAATAGGATCAATCTCCCATCCAAACTCTGTCTTCTTGGCATATGGATTAGATACACTCTTACATATACCCGGCATTGCCATACCCTTCTGCTGGTCAGCCTTAGTGTCTGATGTTTCTGTTCCATCACTATATTCAACAGTTGCTGTACTATAATAATTAAATCCTATGAAATCAGGCTTTGCTGCTTTCATAATATCCATATCACCAGGTTCAATATCTGGTGTAGCATCATTATCTTCAAGCCATGACCATACTATAGGATTATAATATCCATATACCGCCATATCGAGATATAACCAGTTTCTAATGGCATTAAAATTCTGAGCAGCTATCATATCCTCTGGCTTGCATGTAGCAGGGTATACGAGCGAAATATTAGGTGCAGGACCTATCTTAGCTCCTGGTACCTTCTCATGACATAATTTCATGACCTTGGCCTGAGCAAGGAGCATATGATGATTCTCCTGATATAAAGCCTTAAGAGGATTTTCAACATCTCCTATTGTAGAAGTTCCAATAAGACTTCCAACTAATGTCATCATGTTCTGCTCGTTAATTGTAAGCCAGTACTTTACCTTACTTCCATATTCATAGAACAGAATGCTCGCAAATTCTACAAATGCATCTATTGTCTTTTTATTAGACCATCCGCCTATTTCTGCAAGAGCTGCTGGCAGATCAAAATGATACATGGTTACAAGAGGTTCTATGCCGTATTTAAGGCATTCATCTATCAAATTGTGGTAATACTGCACACCCTTCTCATTTATCTCTCCTGTGCCCTTAGGAAGGATTCTGGACCAGCTGATAGAGAATCTGTATGTCTTAAATCCCATCTCAGCCATAAGGGCTATATCCTCAGCATATTTATGATACTGGTCAGCACATACATCAAGCTCTGATGTCCCTTCTGGAACCTTTTTGATATCCTGTACTGAAGGACCTTTTCCATCTATAAGATTTGCACCTTCAACCTGATATGCAGATGTAGATGCCCCCCACAAAAAGTTATTAGGAAATCTTCTTTCTTTATTATGTATCATTTTCCTATTCTCCTTTATCTCGAAATTAAACTATTTACACCACTTATTGTATCATGGAAATATGAACATTCTATAAAATGATTCCTGATACCGTTTTCATGATAAAATATATATAACAAATAAAATCATTAACAGGAAATGGAGAATATATATGAGACTAAAAATAATAGATGAAAATCTTACTATCTGTAAACTTGAAAACACTAATAATCTGGACCTTACTAAAGATTTCTTTTTCCTGGCAAAAACCGAAGATGAAATATCCCTCGTATGTAAAACGGTAGATGTACCATCTGATACCATAAAGCGAGAAGACAACTGGAAAGCTTTTAGAATAGTTGGCGAACTAGACTTTCAGTTAATTGGTATCCTATCTCCAATAGCCAAAATTCTAGCAGATAACAGTATTGGGCTATTCGTTGTATCTACCTTTAACACAGATTATATTCTGGTCAAAAATGATAAATTTGATAAGGCAATTGAACTATTATCAAATGCAGGCTATCGCTTTGTATAAGACCACGAAGAATGTCGCTTGCAATTTTCCTATTAATTAAAAGAACGAGTAGAAAGTATATAAGCTTTCTACTCGTTCTTTATATATTAATGCATCTTATTTAGGTCGGAATAATTAAACAATACCCTGAGCCTTCATAGCTTCTGCAACCTTTAAGAAACCAGCAATGTTAGCGCCTGCAACATAGTCGCCTTCCTTACCATACTTCTTAGCTGCTTCTGAAATGTTCTTGTAGATGTTAGCCATGATTCCCTGAAGCTTAGCATCAACTTCTTCGAATGTCCATGAAAGTCTTTCACTGTTCTGGCTCATTTCAAGAGCTGATGTAGCAACACCACCTGCATTTGAAGCCTTACCACAGATGAACTGAACACCGTTCTGCTGTAAGTACTGAGTAGCTTCAATTGTTGAAGGCATATTAGCACCTTCACATACAGCATATACGCCGTTAGCTACAAGAGCCTTAGCATCATCAAGATCAAGTTCGTTCTGTGTAGCACATGGAAGAGCGATGTCACACTTAATATTCCATACACCGTGCTCACCATTCTTCTTTTCATGATATTCAGCACTCTTTCTAGCTGCTGCATATTCTGTAAGACGTGCTCTCTTAACTTCCTTAACTTCCTTAAGAAGCTCTACATCGATTCCTTCTGGATCATAAATCCAGCCTGTAGAATCTGAACATGTAACACACTTAGCACCAAGCTGCTGAGCCTTCTGGATTGCATAGATAGCAACGTTACCAGCACCTGAAACAACTACTGTCTTGCCTTCCATTGTCTGGCCATGGTCCTTAAGAAGCTCATTTGTGATATATACAAGACCATATCCTGTAGCTTCTGTACGAGCAAGTGATCCACCATATGTAAGACCCTTACCTGTAAGAACACCTTCGTATACGTCTCTGATTCTCTTATACTGACCATAAAGGAAACCAATCTCACGTCCGCCTACACCGATATCACCAGCTGGAACGTCTGTGTCAGCACCAATGTGTCTGTACAGCTCTGTCATAAAGCTCTGGCAGAATTTCATGATTTCGTTGTCTGACTTACCCTTAGGATCGAAGTCAGAACCACCCTTACCACCACCGATTGGAAGGCCTGTAAGTGAGTTCTTGAAGATCTGCTCGAAACCAAGGAACTTAATGATACCAAGGTTTACTGATGGATGGAAACGAAGACCTCCCTTGTATGGTCCGATAGCTGAGTTGAACTGGATACGGAATCCGTTGTTTACCTGAACCTGACCATTATCATCTACCCATGGTACTCTGAAAAGAATCTGTCTCTCTGGAGTTACAAGTCTCTCAAGAAGAGCCTGCTTACGGTACTCCTCTTCGTTTGCTTCGATAACAACACGAAGTGACTCAAGTACTTCCTTTACAGCCTGATGGAATTCTGGCTGAGCCTGATTCTTTGCTACGACATAATCGTAAATTTCATCAACATATGACATTTTGTTTTTCCTCCTAAATATGCATTTCGCTCATTTTATTGTACAAAAAAAGGGCGTAAAAGACTAGCGGTCTTTACGCCCCATTGCGCGAACACCTATGTTCAAGGTCATATTATATACTATGATGCATTAAAGTGCAATAGTGTATTTTTAATTTAATAAAAAAAGTTGATCAAAATCCCTGATTAATTTTGATCAACTTTTTAAATATTCTTTATTCGATTAGGAATCTATTATTCCATAAGATATTCTGACATGATATAACCTGTCTTACCATCATATTGAACCTTAGCCCATCCATTAGCATACTGTTCAATTACATCTACAGTATCACCAGCATAGATATTAGTAAGATTTTCTGAATCCGTACTCTGAGACTTACGAAGTCTTACTGTTTCCTTAACTCTCATCTCACCAGTTGCATTAGAATCAACTGTAGTTGATGATGTATCATCTGACTCTTCTGTATCAGCATCTTCTGTAGTCTCTTCAGATTCTTCTGTTTCTGTATCTTCTGTAGTCTCTTCTGTTTCCTCAGACTCGTCTGTAGCATCCTCTGTCTCTTCTTCTGTAGTACCAACTACTTCAAAGAACTCAGTCTTAACATATGCTTCACCGCCATCATACTCGATTCTGCTCCATCCATTTGCAAGAGCTTCAAGCTGTGTGAATTCCTGTCCCTGCTCAGTCTTGGCAATTACATCAGCTGTTTCACTATCTGAACTTCTAATGTTAATAACATCTGTTGCTCTTATAATCTGATATGTTGTAGCAGTCTCTGTAGATGTCTCTTCTGCAGCAACATCTGTAGACT
Organism: uncultured Butyrivibrio sp.; assembly: GCA_946404845.1. GTDB lineage: Bacteria > Bacillota > Clostridia > Lachnospirales > Lachnospiraceae > Butyrivibrio. The sequence goes on from CAMJFD010000047.1 coordinate 17,645, forward strand.
CACCTTCTGTTGAATCAGATTCACTACTTGCATCTGTAGCTTCTGATGAGCCTTCTGTAGAAGCATCTGAACCAGCCTCATTAGCTGCAAGTGCTTCTCCTACTTCAACCTGAATATCTCCTGATAATGTCTCAAGGAATGCTGAGAGATTCTCGTCATTTGCTATCATATCATTATATTCTGCAGCAACCTTATTATTAAGATCTACTACA
>CAMJFD010000048.1 GCA_946404845.1 uncultured Butyrivibrio sp.
CTCGAAAACCACTATCTCGTCGTTATCGTCAACGCAGCCGAAAACAATGTTTGTATTGCCTATATCAACAGCTAAAAGCATATTTTACCTCCTGTGGAAAAGCTTGTAAACACATTATAACATAAAAAAATAAAAAAATCTATAGCTTTTTTTGAATACACATGATATAATTATATTAAATGATAAAATATAATGTAGATTTGGAGGCGTCGTATGGCACAGGTAAGTATAGTAATGGGTAGTGATTCTGATATGCCAGTTATGAAGAAGGCAGCAGAGATCCTTGATAAACTGGGTATCACATATGAGATGAACATAATTTCAGCTCATAGAGAACCGGAAGAGTTCTTTGAATATGCGAACAGCGCAGAGAGCAAAGGCTTTAAGGTTATTATTGCAGGAGCAGGTATGGCAGCGCATCTGCCTGGAATGTGTGCAGCAATATTCCCACTTCCAGTAATTGGTATTCCTATGCATACAACATCTCTTGGAGGTCGTGATTCTCTATATAGTATTGTACAGATGCCTTCAGGAATTCCTGTAGCAACTGTAGCAATTAACGGAGGAGCAAATGCTGGTATCCTCGCAGCCAAGATTCTGGCTACAAGCGATCCAGAACTCCTTCAGAAACTTAAGGATTACAAGGCATCACTTAAGGACCAGGTAGTTGCTAAGGATGCAAGATTACAAGAGGTTGGATATCAGAACTATTGATTCTGATGATTTAGTTTTTGTTAGTAATTTATTAAAATATATTTTTTAAATGTGGAAAGAGGTATGAAATGGCTTTAAATTACAAGAGCGCAGGCGTAGACATTGAGGCAGGCTATAAGTCTGTTGAACTTATCAAGAAATATGTTGGGGAAACAATGCGTCCAGAAGTACTCGGAGGTCTTGGAGGATTCTCAGGTGCATTCTCACTTAGTAAGATTAAGGATATGAAGGATCCAGTTCTTCTGTCAGGTACAGACGGAGTAGGTACTAAGATTAAACTTGCTTTTGTTCTTGATAAGCATGACACAATTGGTATTGATTGTGTTGCTATGTGTGTAAATGATGTAGCATGTGCAGGTGGAGAGCCATTATTCTTCCTGGATTATATAGCATGTGGCAAAAATGAGCCTGAAAAGATTGCTCAGATTGTTAAAGGTGTAGCTGAAGGCTGCAAGATGTCTGATGCAGCTCTTATCGGTGGTGAGACAGCAGAGCATCCTGGACTTATGCCAGAAGATGAATATGATGTAGCTGGTTTCGCTGTTGGTGTAGTTGACAGAGAAGACATGATTGACGGAAGTTCAATTAAGCCAGGTGATGTTCTTATTGGTGTAGCATCAAGCGGTGTTCACAGTAACGGATTCTCACTTGTTCGTAAGATTTTTGACATGACAGAAGAAAGTCTTAATACATATTATGATGAACTTGGTTCAACTCTTGGAGAAGCACTTCTTGCTCCTACAAGAATCTATGTAAAGATGATGAAAGAAATCAAAGTAGCAGGCGTTAAGGTTAAAGGCTGCAGCCATATTACAGGTGGCGGATTCTATGAGAATATTCCTAGAATGCTTCCAGATGGCGCTCGTGCAGTTATTAAGAAAGACAGCTATGAAATCCCTGCTATCTTCAAGCTCATGCAGGAAAAAGGTGAAGTTGAAGAGCAGATGATGTACAATACATACAACATGGGTCTTGGTATGGTACTGGCTGTAGATTCAGCTGATGTAGACAAGACAATTGCTGCTGTTACAGCATCAGGAGAAACTCCATATATCGTTGGTAGCATTGAAGAAGGCGAAAAGGGAGTAACATTATGCTAAAAATTGCAGTATGTGTTTCTGGAGGTGGTACAAACCTCCAGGCCATCATTGATGCTATTGATAATGGTACAATTACTAATACAGAGATATCACTTGTATTTAGTAATAACAAAAATGCTTATGCGCTCGAAAGAGCAAAAAAAGCAGGAATCAGAGCTGAAGTAAGAAGCCCTAAAGATTATGCTACAAGAGAAGAATTCAATAAGGAGTTCCTTGATGTACTAAAGAGAGCAGAACCAGATCTTATAGTACTTGCAGGATGTCTTGTAGTATTACCTGCTGAACTTATAGAAGCATTTCCTAATAAGATTATTAATATTCATCCTTCACTTATTCCAGCATTTTGCGGAAAAGGTTTCTATGGACTTAAGGTGCATGAAAAAGCTCTTGAAAGAGGAGTTAAGGTATCAGGAGCAACAGTGCATTTTGTAGATGCAGGAACAGATACAGGTCCTATTATTATGCAGAAGCCAGTTATGGTTGAAGAAGATGATACACCTGAGGTATTGCAGCGTAGAATCATGGAGCAGGCTGAATGGGTTATTATGCCTAAGGCCATTGATCTCATTGCAAATGGTAAGGTAAGTGTAGTTGACGGCAAAGTAAAGATTAAGGATTGAGGTGTGAAATGAAAGTACTTATAGTTGGTGGAGGCGGACGTGAGCACGCAATTGCTGAGGCAGTATCTAGAAGTTCTCACGTTGATAAATTATATTGTGCGCCTGGTAATGCAGGTATTGAGGAACTCGCTGAGTGTGTTCCTATTACTCCAATGGAGTTTGACAAGATTGTAGAATTTGCTCAGAAAGAGTCTATTGATCTTACAATCGTTGGTATGGATGATCCACTTGTTGGGGGTCTTGTAGATGAGCTTGAGAAGGCTGGTCTTCGTGCATTCGGACCTAGAAAAAATGCTGCTATCCTCGAAGGTAGTAAAGCTTTTTCTAAGGATCTTATGAAAAAATATGGAATTCCTACAGCTGCATATGAAACATTTGACGATGCTGCTAAAGCACTTGAATACCTTGAAGGAGCTAAGTTCCCTATCGTATTAAAGGCTGATGGACTTGCACTTGGTAAGGGTGTACTTATCTGCCAGAACCTTGATGAAGCTAAGGCTGGTGTTAAGGAAATTATGGAAGATAAAAAGTTCGGTAGTGCAGGTAATCATCTTGTTATCGAAGAATTTATGACTGGACGTGAAGTTTCTGTTCTGTCTTATTGTGATGGTCAGAATATCAAACTTATGACATCTGCACAGGATCATAAGAGAGCAGGAGATGGCGATACAGGTCTTAATACTGGTGGTATGGGTACATTTTCTCCAAGCCCATTCTATACAGCAGAAATTGACAAAAAGTGTAAAGAGACAATTTTCCAGAAGACAGTTGATGCTATGAAGGCTGAAGGCAGAGAGTTCAAGGGAATTATCTATTTTGGACTTATGCTTACACAGGAAGGACCTAAGGTTCTTGAATATAATGCAAGATTTGGTGATCCAGAAGCACAGGTTATTCTGCCTAGACAGAAGACAGACATCATCGATGTTATGAATGCTTGTATTGATGGAACACTTGATCAGATAGATCTTGAATTTGAAGACAATGCTGCAGTATGTGTAGTACTGGCTTCAGATGGATATCCAGTAGCATATGAAAAAGGAAAAGTAATAACAGGACTTGATAAGTTCAAGACAGCTGATGGATATTACTGTTTCCATGCTGGTACCAAGAAGACATCAGAAGGTATTGTTACTAATGGTGGTCGTGTTCTTGGTATCACAGCAAAAGGAAAGACATTAAAGGAAGCTCGCGCTGAAGCTTATAAGGCTACAGAATGGGTATCTTTTGATAATAAGTACATGCGTCATGATATAGGAAAGGCAATAGACGACGCAGATTGAGAGGTGGGTATGAAAAAAAATACAGGAAAGAAGCTATTACTGATTGCAGGTGCAGTACTTACAATTAGTCTGGGTGGTTTTGGTGTATCAACAGTATCTTATGCATACACTCAGACTACAGGAACTGTAGCATCTGATAATGTTAAGGTAAGAGCAGATGCCAGCACATCAGCATCACAGGTTTCCAGTTTATCAAGCGGTGATACAGTTGATATCGTAGATGAAGTTACTGATGGATCAGGATATGTATGGTACAAGATATTCGTAAATGCTAATGAATACGGATATGTTAGAAGTGATCTGGTGACAAAATCAGGTTCTTCATCAAGCACAACAACTACTAGTGATAGTTCAACTACTACAACAGCAGCAACACTTCCTGAAACTCAGGTAACAGCAGTTGATTCACAGACAGCAACAGTAACAGTAGCATCTGCTAATGTACGTTCAGGTGCAGGTACAGCTTATAATTCAGTTGGTACAGTTGCTAATGGTGACACAGTTACTATAACTGGAGAAGCTACTGGTACAGATTCTAAGAAGTGGTATCAGATTTCATTTGGAAATGACAGAACAGGATTTGTACGTGCAGATCTGTTAACTATCGGAGCTGCCAGCTCAGAGACAACAGAAACAGATACAGCAACAGAAAGTACAAGTACAGATGCAGCAACAGAAGGCGACTCAGCAGCTACAGATGCAGCAACAGAAGGTGATTCTGCAGCAGCAACAGAAGGCGCAAGCACAGATGCAGCTACTACAGAAACTACTGTAGAAGAGACATCTACAGAGAATAATGATTATGAGATCAAGTATAATCAGGATGCAGACGGTAACTATGCATATTACCTCTATGACAATGTTCAGGGTAATTATATGAAGGTTACTGATCTTCTGAATCTTGCATATAATACATCAGATATCAATACTCTTGAAAAACAGAACGGCAAAATGAAAATGGCAATTATAATCATGGCCGTTATACTTGCTGTATTAGTTCTCGGTTTGATAGCTCTTATTTTCCACTTCAAAGACGACTTCTATTATGAAGATGATGAAGACGACGAAGATGAGGAAGATCGTTTCGAAGCTAAACGTAAAGAAAACGATAAACGTAAGAATATCGACAATAAACGTGAAGCAAGAGAGACCAGAACAGAGCGTATGGCAAATGACAGAAACTCAGACAGAAGTGCTGACAGAAAGTCAGAAAGAGTTGTTCGTAATCAGCCAAAGCCTGAGACAAGTTCAGCTCGAAGAGTAAAGAACGAAAAGTCTGAAGCTGAGAAGACAATTGACAGAAAAGCAGATGCTTATAGAAAAGCATCAGAAGAGATGAAGGCAAGACCTGAAGCTCCTAAGTCAATTTCTCCAGAACCAGGTGTAACACCTACACCTAGAAAAGCTAAGAATTTCGTATCAGATGATACTATGGAATTTGAATTCCTTGATCTTGATAATGATGAAGATCTTAGATAATAAGCTTTAAATATCATGAAGTGGTTAAATCATAAAGGTTTATCCACTTCATTTTTTTTTAATAACTTTATGTGACCTTCTCAATTGACATGGTAAAAGCATCTGTTATACTAAATATATCACAGAAAAATACTACAGGTAGATGCTTGCCTGGAAAAAGGGGCGGTTATGATAATAGAAATTGATTTTAACAGCGAAGAAGCTATATATGTACAGTTGTGTAATCAAATAATATTAGGTATCGCTACTTCCCAGTTCAATGAAGGGGAACAGCTTCCAAGTGTTAGACAGTTGGCAGATACTATTGGTATTAATATGCATACTGTAAATAAAGCTTACTCTATCTTACAGCAGGAAGGATTTATTAAGATTGACCGTAGAAGAGGTGCAATTATTGCTGTAGATATCAACAAGCTACAGGCTTTGCAGGAAGCGCAGGATGAACTGGCGGTTGTACTTGCAAGAGCTATATGTAAAGGCATCGACAGAGATGACATACATGATCTTGTTGATAAGATATACGATCATTATCTGGGTAAATAAAAGAAAACGAGGTTTAAAACATGAATTCACAGTTTACAGAAAAGGCAAAAAATGCACTGAAATTCGCAAAAAAGACAGCCAGAAACCTTAAACTGAATTATGTTGGAACAGAGCATATTCTGATGGGACTTATAAAGGAAGAGGGAAGTGTAGCTTCTCGTATTCTGGCAGATAATGGTATCACCGAAGCCAGAATGATGGATATGATTCAGGATCTTATGGTTCCAGGAGGTACCTTATCAACACTTGATAAGGATGGGTTTTCTCCAAGAGCAGAGCATGTTCTGGAGGAAGCGCATAAGCAGGCTGAGAGATTCCATGCAGAGAATACAGGAACAGAGCATATCCTGCTGGCTCTTATCAAAGAGGGCGAGAATGTAGCAGTAAGACTCATCAATACGATGAATGTTCCAGTACAGAAGATATACGCAGAGACACTTGCTGCTATGGGAGAAGACCCTAATATTGTAAAAGAGGATCTTGCTTCTAAGCAGGCTGTTAATAATAACAGAGGAAAGAAGGGCTCTATGCTGTCTCAGTACAGTAGAGATCTTACAGCTCTTGCAGCTGAAGATAAGCTTGATCCTGTTATTGGAAGAGATATTGAGATTAAGAGAGTTATTCAGATTCTGAGTCGTAGAACAAAGAATAATCCTTGTCTTATCGGCGAGCCTGGCGTTGGTAAAACAGCAGTAGTAGAAGGCCTTGCTCAGAGAATAGTAAGTGGAGATGTACCATTTACAGTTCAGAATAAGAGACTTCTGACACTTGATCTGTCAGGTATGATTGCAGGTTCCAAGTACAGAGGTGAATTTGAAGAGAGGATTAAAAAGGTCATTAAAGAGGTATCCGATGATGGTAATATAATCCTCTTTGTAGATGAGATGCACACTCTTATAGGTGCTGGTGGAGCAGAAGGTGCTATTGATGCATCTAATATTCTTAAGCCATCACTTGCAAGAGGTGAGATTCAGATGATCGGTGCTACAACTATTACAGAGTACCGTAAATATGTAGAAAAAGATGCAGCTCTTGAGAGACGTTTTCAGCCTGTTAATGTAGAAGAACCTACTAAGGACGAGGCTATAGATATCTTAAATGGTATTGTTCACAAATATGCTGAGCATCATCATGTAACTATCGAACCAGAAGCTATTACAGCTGCTGTAGAACTCTCATCAAGATATATCAATGATAGAAATCTGCCAGATAAGGCTATTGACCTTATTGATGAAGCATCATCAGCTGTCAGACTTAAGACTATGACAGTATCTCCTAAGATCAAGGAACTTGAAACAGAAATCAGAGACCTTGATGAGCAGGTAGAGAATGCTCTTAAGATGGAAGACTTTAAGAAGGCTGGAGAGCTCAACAAAGAGCAGACAGCACTTATTAAGAAGCTGAACAGATTTAAATCAAATGATAGTAGAAAAGAAAAAAATAAAGCTTATGTGGTAACTGAAAATGATATTGCAGAAGTAGTAGCACAGTGGACTAAGATTCCTGTAAGTAAGATAGCAGAGAAGGAAACAGAGAGACTTCTCAAACTGGAATCTATTCTTCATAAGAGAGTAATAGGTCAGGAAGATGCAGTTGTCGCTGTATCAAAGGCAATCAGACGTGGACGAGTAGGACTTGCAGATCCTAACAGACCAATAGGTTCATTCCTGTTCCTGGGACCAACTGGTGTAGGTAAGACTGAGCTGTCCAAGGCACTTGCAGAGGCAATGTTTGGTAGTGAAAATGCTCTTATAAGAGTTGATATGTCTGAGTATATGGAAGGTCATTCGGTATCTAAGATGATTGGATCACCTCCAGGATATGTTGGATATGATGAAGGCGGTCAGCTGAGTGAAAAGGTAAGACGTAATCCTTATTCAGTAATCCTGTTTGATGAAATAGAAAAGGCTCATCCAGATATCTTCAATGTATTATTACAGGTATTAGACGATGGTCATATTACAGATGCCAAGGGTAGAAAAGTCAGCTTCAAGAATACAATTCTCATTATGACATCAAATGTTGGTGCAAGTAGAATTATGGAACCTAAGAAGCTCGGTTTTGATGCTGGCTCTGATGAGAAAAAAGATTACGATACAATGAAGTCAGGTGTTATGGAAGAAGTAAAGAAGTTATTCAAGCCTGAATTCATAAACCGTATTGATGAAATAATGGTATTCCATCCTCTTAATGAGAATGAGATGACTCAGATAGTAACACTTCTGTCTGCAAATCTGTCAAAGAGATGCAAAGAGCAGATGAATATAGACCTTACTATTACACCAGCTGTTAAGCAGTATCTTGTTAAGAAACATTCAGATGCCAAGATGGGTGCAAGACCTCTTAAGAGAGCTATCCAGCAGGTTATCGAAGATGCAATGGCTGAAGAAATGCTAAGAGGTAATATTAAGGCTGATTCTAAGGTAACAATCGGACTGAAGGATGATAAAATAACATTTACATCCAAGTCTAAAAATGATACTGTAGATGAAAAGAAAGCAGATGCTAAAAAGCCAGCAAAAAAAGCTACTGCAAAACCAAAAGTAACAACTAAAAAGACTACTACAAAAAAGACAACAGCGAAGAAAACTACAGCTAGAAAAAAGACATCCTGAGGTACTAAGAATTAATAATTTTTTTATTTCATAATGGATGTGTGTAGATTATAATATTTATACAAATACTTTATATCTACATTTTAAAGCATGTAATACGACATCCGCATGGCGGATAAAAGTAACGACATCGCAGATAGGAGGCAAAATGTCTGTCGTTGAAGAGCTTCTTAGAGAAGAGCAGGATGGAACTATCAGTTTCGGAAACTACGAATTGCCAGCAAAGGCAAAACTCGACAACTTTAAGCATGGAGGAGACGTACTTAAGGTTAAGACATTTAAGGACATTACAAAACTTGAGCGCAATGAGATGTTTGTTTATGAATCTGTACCTGGTACAGTGGTAACACACTTTGTGGAAGATGAAAATGGTGTGGAATTTGATGTAGAAGGAACAGAGGATGCTCAGATTACTGTAGGACTTGAGGACAATACAGAATACAATGTATTTGTTAATGGTGTTGAAATCGGTAAGATGAGTACAAATCTCGGTGGAAAACTTAACTTAAGTGTTGAACTTGAAGGTAAGGGACCAAGTAAAGTAAAAATCACAAAATAAAATAATGAATAATAGAAAGCTTTCCTATAGCACTTGTACTATAGGAAAGCTCTATTTTTCCTATAAGGGGAGAAAATTAAATGGCAACAAAAATGAAAAGCGTTTTTTTCTGCCAGAATTGTGGGTATGAATCCTCTAAATGGATGGGACAGTGTCCTGGATGTAAAGAGTGGAATACATTTACAGAAGAACCTGTAAAAAAGAGTGTTTCAAAAAGTTCAGGGGCAGGAAGCTCAGTAAACGGTAAGGCAGTTGAACCGCAGAGTCTGTCTGATGTCATCATGGATGAAGAGGACAGAGCAGACACCCATATAAATGAACTGAACAGGGTTTTGGGAGGAGGATTAGTACGAGGATCACTTACACTTGTTGGTGGAGATCCTGGTATAGGTAAGTCTACACTGTTACTACAGGTAGCTCGTAATCTGTCTCTGGATGGCAAAAAAATGCTATATATATCCGGAGAAGAATCACTTAAACAGATTAAGATAAGAGCTAACAGAATAGGACAGTTCACAGATGATCTAAAATTCTTATGTGAAACCAACCTTGAAATAATTGAATCTGTAATAGAGAGAACAAAGCCTGAAATAGTTATTATTGACTCAATTCAGACGATGTACAACGAAAATGTATCATCTGCACCTGGAAGTGTTTCTCAGGTAAGAGAATCAACTGGTGTTCTGCTCAGAATAGCTAAGAGCCTTAACATAACTGTATTTATTATAGGACATGTTACTAAAGAAGGAACTGTAGCTGGACCAAGAGTATTAGAGCATATGGTTGATACTGTATTATATTTTGAAGGTGACAGACATGCATCATACAGAGTGCTGAGATCTATCAAGAACAGATTTGGTTCGACCAATGAAATTGGTGTATTTGAGATGAGAGAGGAAGGACTTGTAGAAGTCGCTAATCCTTCTGAATATATGCTGGACGGGCGACCAGAAAATGCAAGCGGATCTATCGTTACCTGTTCTGTAGAAGGTACAAGACCTATACTGTTAGAGATACAGGCACTTGTATGCAGGACCAATTTTGGCTTTCCAAGGAGACAGGCGAATGGTACAGATTATAATAAAGTAAATCTGCTGATGGCTGTATTGGAGAAAAGACTACATTTGCAATTATCAGATCAGGATGCATATATAAATCTTGCAGGTGGTATGAGACTCTCTGAGCCGGCACTTGATCTTGCTATGTGTCTTGCAATAGTATCAAGTTTTCGTAATAAGCCTATTAATGATGGAATTATAGCATTTGGAGAGGTAGGTTTATCTGGAGAAGTGAGAGCCGTAAATATGGTTGAGACAAGAGTTTCAGAGGCTCAGAAACTTGGCTTCAAGACTTGTATAGTTCCTAAGGTGAGCGAAAAAGGACTGAAGGAAAAATTCCCTGATATGAATATTTGGGGAGTAAGATCGGTTTTGGATGCAATAGAGATGATTTAATTTATAAAATAGGATTAATTTGGGGTTTAGGTAATAATGAAATTTTAATTGTGGAGGAACTTGTATATGAATAATTTTACCTACCATGCACCTACTGACGTTGTATTCGGAAGAGGTGTTGAAGAAAAAACTGGAGAAATGGCTGTAAAATATGGTGCCAGAAAGGTACTTATAGTATATGGCGGTGGAAGCGTTGTAAGAAGTGGATTACTTGGAAGAGTAGAAGAGTCTCTAAAAAAAGCTGGTGTTTCTTATGTTGAATTTGGTGGTGCCAAGCCAAATCCTACACTTGCTCATGCAGAAGAGGGCGTAAAGCTGGCAGTAGCAGAAAACTGTAATATGATGATTGCCGTAGGTGGTGGTAGCTCAATTGATACAGCCAAGGCAATTGCTCATGGTACAGCCAATAGCGATCATTCTCTGTGGGACATATGGAGTAAGAAGATTCCACTTGAAAAGTCACTTCCAATCGGAGCTGTTCTGACTATACCAGCAGCTGGAAGTGAGATGAGTGATTCAGCAGTTCTTACTAATGAAGAGCTGGGCAAAAAAGGCGGAATAAACACTGAATTCAACAGATGCAGATTTGCAATTATGAATCCAGAGCTGTGTTATACACTTCCAAAATATCAGCTTGCAGCTGGCATTACAGATATTATGATGCATACAATGGAGAGATATTTTATACCAGGCATCAAATGTGATATGACAGATGAGATAGCAGAAGGACTTCTTAGAACAGTTATTAAGAATGCCAGAATAGTTATGGAAGATCAGGAAAACTATGATGCCATGGCAGAGATTATGTGGGCTAACAGTCTTTCTCATAATAATCTTACAGAATGTGGCAGAGGTAAGGATTTCTCAGTTCACAAATTTGGACATGCATTAAGTGCCAAATATGATGCAACTCATGGAGCTTCTCTATCAGCTGTTTGGGGAAGCTGGGCAAATTATCTGTATATGAATGCACTCGACAGATTCTCACAGTATGCGAGAAAAGTATGGGGCGTAACAGAAACAGATGATAAGCTTGCTTCAGAAGAGGGAATCAGACTTACAGTCCAGTTCTTTAAGAGTATAGGAATGCCAACATCACTTTCAGAACTGGGAGTAAATCCTACAGATGAAGAGATACATGAACTTGCATTAAATGCAACTCAGAATGACAATCTTAAATTATCAAGAATCATTCCATTAACATCAAAAGAAGCAGCAGAGATTTATACAAATGCCCGCTGATAAAAAAATAAACTTCCCACAACTGTTCAAAAATACGGTTGTGGGAAGTCTCTATTTTTAATTATTTTATGCAGTCATCCCATGTTGGCCATGGAGTGTTATTATCTATTGCTGATTTTATGGCTGAGTAGAATCGGACTTTTTGCTGCATATGCTCTTTTTGTTTAAGCATCTTTGCTATGGTTTCTGAAAGCTCTTCTGTCTGACTTGTTACCAAATGTAATATATCATCTATGTGATTTTCTAAGTCAGCTTCATATGCATAGAACTCTTTAATCTTATCAAGTGGCATTGCTCCGTCCTTGAAACATTTGATTCCATCTATACGAGCCAGGTGCTCGTCTGTATATATTCGGTTATCATTATGATCTCGTTCAACGTTTTCTAACAGACCCAGATCCTCATAATAGCGGAGAGTTGAGGCGGCGGTTCCTGTCAGCTTGGTTACTTCTTTGATCGAATATGTTTTAACTGTTGCAATGTCCATTAGTCTGTTCCTTTCAAATCTGTACAGGCTCCATTCGATTCATAAAACCTGTAAAAAATATGTTTATAAAAATGAATTATTATATGTTGACTTAAAGTTAACTTTAAGTGATATGATACAAAAAATAGGTAATTATTTCAAGAGAAAAGGAGTAAATATAATGTATAAAGCGGCAGAAGATCGTTATGAGAAGATGCAGTATCTTAGATGCGGCAGAAGCGGGTTATTACTTCCAAGAGTAAGTCTTGGACTGTGGCACAACTTTGGATCAGTAGACAGATATGAGAATATGAAAGACATGATCCATACAGCATTTGATGAAGGTATTACACACTTTGACCTTGCCAATAACTATGGACCTGTATATGGAAGTGCAGAGAGTAATTTTGGCAGAATTATGGCAGATGATATGAGACCTTACAGAGATGAGATGATTATCTCAACTAAGGCCGGATATGATATGTGGCCAGGACCTTATGGTAATTTTGGTTCCAGAAAATATCTGATGGCAAGTCTTGATCAGAGCCTTAAGCGTATGGGACTTGATTATGTAGATATCTTCTATCATCACAGACCAGATCCTGATACACCACTTGAAGAAACAATGGAAGCACTTAGTGATATTGTCAGAAGCGGAAAAGCCCTTTATGTTGGTATTTCTAATTATAATTCTGAAGATACCAGAAAGGCAGCAGCTATTCTCAAAGAGAATCATACACCTCTTCTTATTAATCAGGTTGTTTATAACATGCTTAATCGCTGGACAGAAGAAGATGGTCTGCAGGATACACTTCAGGAAGTAGGAGCTGGAATGATTGTATTCTCACCACTTGCTCAGGGTATGCTTACAGACAGATATTTAAACGGTATTCCAGAAGACAGCAGAGCTAAGAGAAATCATTTCCTTCATGAGGATTCAATAACAGATGAACTTCTTGAGAAGGTAAGAGCTCTTAATGAAATAGCAGCTGAGAGAGGACAGACACTTGCAGAAATGGCACTTGCATGGAATCTTAGAAAGGACCGCGTAACAAGTGTACTTGTAGGCGCAAGTCGTCCAGCCCAGATTCTTGATAATGTTAAGTTCATTCAGAATCTTGAATTTACAGATGATGAATTATCCAGAATAGATAAGATTCTTGGATAATTAGAATATAGCGCAAATAAAAAGGAGTTTGACAATAGTAGTCAGACTCCTTTTTATTTTGCCTAAATTGGCTTTTTGATTTTAACTAAATTAACTGATACTTACATTTTGCAGGTATCTGAAGAAAAACAAAATCCTATCCCCTGATTTAAGAAATTAGTTTGCTTTTAGTTCAACGAGAAGATTTTCAATATCTGCTATAAGTTTTTTCATATCTTTTTTCTCTTTAGCAGAATCTTCAGTCATTGCAACAGCAACTTTTCCAAGTGAATTAAGATCAATTCCATCGTGAAGTAGCATTTTAGCTGTAAAAGCTTCCTTGGTAAGTGTTGGCTTGAACTTTCTGGCATACTGTGTTTTGTACTGAACCATTCCAGTTACTTCAATGAAATTCTTTTCATTAAGTCCCTTGATAGTTCTGAGAAGACTAAGCTTATTCCAGACATCTGGATCAAGAATATCAAGTAGTTCAACACTTGTCATATCCCTGTCTTCGTTCCAAAAGATCTGAAGTAAGGCTTTTTCTCTCTCGTTAATTATTTCGTTTTTCATCCTTCCAAATGCTCCTTAAAATAATTTAGTCATTACTATATTATCATTCGATGTCTATAATAATCAAACATGATTTTTCTTATTGTTATTTTGAACACACATATTAAAAATAAAAAACATTGATGAGCTCTGAACAATAACTAAGGTAAATAATAGCTCACTATACTTAATTATAACTAAAAATATTCATCAATAATTTGAGTTTTGAAAAATCTTTATCAAGTATCAAACAGCGATAATTTTATAATTGAATACAATCATTAGTATTACCCCCAATAAATATAAATATAATATAAAATTACACACCTGAAAGTGTGATAAAACGATAATTGTGATAAAATTATAAGTGGATTATTATTGCAAAAAATACCATTGTTATTATTGAGGAATACAATAAATGGACAACTCTTTCAATGATATAGATCAGTTGACTGGTCTGATGAAAAAAGAAATATTTAAGAGTAATATACAAGGTCTCTTAGAAGCAGATCCAGAAAATGAATATGCCATAGTATCAATAGATATAGATAACTTTAAAATCTATAACTATTATTTTGGTGTGGAACGCGGCGATGAGTTATTAAAGTTCATGGGATTTGAATTATTAGCACTGTCTGAAACAATGCATAATTCTCTTACATGCAGAGAATCAAGTGACAGATTTTTTGTGTTCTGCATGTATGATGAAAAGATACTAAATAATAAGATAGATGAATTTATAGATCATTTCAGATCATATCTTTCAAGTTATACTATAAAGCCAAGTTTTGGAATATATGTAATTGATGACAGAGATATGTCTATTGAACTGATGATCAATAATGCGACAATGGCAGGCAAGAGAGCAAAAGGTCTGTATGATAAGAGTATTGTATATTATACGCCTGAAATGGGAATGGAAATGACCAGAGAACAGGAAATAATTAACAGATTTGATGACGCCCTTGCCAATGATGAATTTGTTATATATTACCAGCCTAAGTATGTTCTTAGAACCGGAAGGCCATTCTGTTCTGAAGCACTTGTAAGATGGATAGATTCAGATGGTGTATTCCACAGACCAGATGAATTTATACCTGTTTACGAGAATAATATGCTGATCAGCAAGCTTGATTTATATGTATTTGAAAATGTTTGCAAGCATATAAGAGAGCTTATGGATAAAGGTATAAATCCGTATCCGGTTTCTGTAAATGTCAGTCTTATTGATTTATTTGATTCTAAACTTACAGAGCGTTTGTTAGATATTATTGGCAAATATAATATCTCTATTAAGTATATCCAACTCGAATTCACAGAAACTGCATTGTTTGATAATAAGGAACTTATAAGGGCAACAATAGACAAAATGCATCAGGCAGGATTTACAATTTTGCTGGATGATTTTGGAAAGGGAGCAGCATCTCTTAAGATGCTCAATGAACTTGCATTTGATATTCTTAAGATTGATAAAGGTCTTCTTGCGACAAATCCTAGTGACTCCAAAAATGGCAAGATTCTTACATCAATTGTCAATATGGCTAAGTGGATGAGCCTTCCAGTAATCGTAGAAGGTGTAGAAAATAAAGAACAAGTATTATTCCTGCAAAAAATAAATTGTGAGTATGCCCAGGGATTTTATTATAGTGAGCCTATTCCAGAAGAAAAATATGATGAACTGTTGGAAAAAGAGCTTGGGATGATTGAAATCAAAGAAAATGCGCCAAAGCAGTTTAAGAAAAAAGTATCCATGGATATGCTCAAAAATGAAATCATTGAAGGTATTACACCTGAGTACCTTACTTATATTGCATTCAAAATGGCAGATGTTCAGACCTGGATATATGACCATAGATACAGAGCAATATATAATGATAATAGAATAGGTGCATTCTGGGATTATGGAGAGGTCCTTGAAAATGTGCCATATAGTATGAGCGAGACTGGCCTTGTTCACCCAGATGATAAGGATACGTTTAATAAAATGTTTGAAGAACTTAGAAACGGTGAGCCTTATGTAGAGTGTGTTGTCAGACTTAAGAATAAGAAAGGTGACCAGCATTATTATCAGTCTCATATAGCATATACAAATGTGTTTGATGATAAAGGTAATCCGGTAAAAGCTGTAGGTGTACTGCTAAGTACAGCCAAAGTAGAAGAGGAAAGTAATGTTCCGCTATTACCTGGTGTATATTTTAGAATGGTAATGAATCTTAATAATAGAAGAGTTCATGAACTAAAAACATGTTTTTCCAAATTAAGAGAGAATGTGAAGGATAAAGATCTTCCAGAGATTAGGAGGGCGGTTGCTGAATTTTTTAAATTCCCTGAGAATGAACATACCAAAATCAAGCAGTATGTTGATGAACTTATTAAATATAAAAAATTCCTTGATGGAAAAGAAGTTCAAAGAGTTAATTTCCTATATACGAATCCTGATACCAAGAGAAAATTATGGATTGCATGGGAGTTATATACCAAGATAGATGCTGATACAGGAGATGTCATTGGATATAATATTATAAAAGATAATGATATTAGTTATAGAGAAGAATTAAGGCTCAAGCAAGAAGCGGAATGTGACAGAATGACAGGGCTACTAAATCATGAGCAGTCAGTTAAGATTATAAAAGACTTCCTGGAAGGTGAAGGAAAAAAAGGAACCCATGTACTCATGATGGTCGATATAGATGATTTCAAAAATGTTAATGACAGATATGGACATCAAAAAGGTGATGAAGTAATAATCAATATTGCTAAGAGATTAAAAGGTATATTCAAGGATACAGATATTATTGGAAGATATGGCGGAGATGAGTTCATAGTTCTTGCCAAGAATTTTGATAATATTGATAAGGTTATATGCAAGGCTAAAAATATTGTATCCAAGCTATCGTATAAAGTTAATAGTTCCGCCGATTCATTAGTAGTCCATTGTAGTGTTGGAGCGGCTATTGTAAGAAATCAGGATATGGATAGTACAGAACTTAGACATAAGGCAGATGAAGAATTGTACAAAGTTAAGAACTCAGGTAAAAACGGATATAGCATATATGGATTATAAGATTAATCGTAAAAAATACATCTTAATAGGGCTCTTATTATTTACTATTCTGGGTTCGTTAATAAATTCAAAAGCATTTGCACAGAAAAGCCAGCTTAGTAGTGATGTATCTGATATTACTGCGCCTTATAGAGTATTGTGTATTTTGTCATATAATTATTCTTATAATATTGTTCCTGATGAGACTCTGGGAATAGTAGCAGGACTGGCATCAGAAGATTATGATATAGATTTTGAAATCACTTATGAATCTATGGATGCCAAGAATTTCTATACATCAGAGGATATTGCTATGTTTACAGATTATATTAGCTACAAGCTCTCAGAAACGGAAGAGGGTTATGATCTTGTAATCGCAGCAGATGATACAGCACTTAGATTTGTAATGAACAACAGGGATACACTGTTTAATGATATTCCTATTGTTTTTTTGGGAATCAATTCATTATCAGAAGCTCTTACTGCGAATGCTCTTGATGATGTGACAGGCGTTGCGGAAGTGCCTAATTTTGAAGACAATTATGAGCTTATGAAAAAGCTGTTCCCTCAAAGAAACAGAATAGTTGCAATAGTTGATAGTACTAATACAGGTCAGGGTGAATTTGTTCAATTCATGCAGTTTATAAGTAATCATCCTGATCAGCAGTACGCGGTTCTTAATACATCAAGATATTCCAAGGAAGGTGTAAAAAAGTATTTGCAGGAGCTTGGAGATGAGGATATAATTCTCTATCTGGATTTTGTAGAAGATGGAAATGGTAATATTTA
>CAMJFD010000049.1 GCA_946404845.1 uncultured Butyrivibrio sp.
AACCTTTCCTCTTACAAATTCCGTATCCGGTATCCCCGGTGTCTTCCTGTCATATATTGCAGCAGCTTCCGCAATCATAACAGCAAGCGGCTCAAACTCCATGTCTTTAATGTTATCAGCAATATCATCTGTTATATTTTCATCTGGATATGATAGTCTCTCACCTACATATACTTTTAAACTTCCAAGGCCTGCCTCTGATAACTGCCTGCATATATTAGCCGGTGTGTCATCTCCTCCCGTGAGGAAAAAAGCTTTTTTGCCGCCCATTACTGCTCTTACAGGATCGCATTCTCTTCCATGTGCAGAAAAAGGTACTACATCCTGCATGGCAAATCCTACTCTGGAACACATGTATGAATAGCTGGATATCCCAGGAACTATTTCTATATCATGTTCTGATTCCTTAAGTGCCTCCTGTAACTTAAGCGCACCAGAATAAAAGCTACTATCACCGCTTAGTATAATTGCTATCCTGTCAGCATCTGACTCTTCTATTATCTGAGCTATCTTGCCACTCATATATTCTGGTACCTTAGGTACATCTCGAAATGCAACTGCAGGCACATCGAGAAGTCTTCTGGCTCCTATAATCAGATCTGCTTTTTCAATTATATTGAGAGCACCTGATGTAATTGTAGCATCAGTTCCCATTCCTATTCCTATAAGATAGACCATATCCGCTCCATTTCAGTTACTATTATCTATTAGTATTACCATAATTATATTTATATCATGCCAATTATTGTTTCCATGCTATAACCTTGTTCCACAGGTCTGTCAATAAGTATAACTTTAATACCTGTATTTGCTGCGGCCTCTATCTTCTCCATGAAACCGCCCTTAGAACCACTATTTTTGGTAACAAGATATTTGATATTGAATTCCTTTATTAGAACTTCATTCATCTCTGTACTAAAAGGTCCAAACATCCCAATAATATTCTTGTGCTCAAGTCCTGCCTTTTCACAGGCCTCTATACTCATAATAGTAGGAAGAACTCTTGCATATATTCTCTTAGGGTCAAGGCCAGCAAAACACCCTATTTCCTTAGCTCCTGTAGTTACGAGTATATTGCCATCTGTGTCCTTAAGATACTTTACTGCTTCATCTGCATTATGAACATGTATTATAGAACATCCAGTGCCTTTATCCTGTATAAATGCACCACATCTATCATCTACCTTATCATCATCTTGTCTTAAAAGGCGTAGATACCTTGTATCAGCGTCTGTACAAGCTTTAGTTATATTGGCTGTAGCCTCAACTGCATACGGATGAGTTGCATCTATGCAGATATCGTATCTATTATCTCTTAGTAATCTGGTTATCTCAGCCTGATCTTTTCTGCCAACAAGTATTGTAAGAGCCGTATTTTCAAGTAGTTCCTCTCTGCCTATATCAGTAGCTACGCAGACTGTCACATCATATTTCTTTTCTGTAAGTAAATCCGCAAGTAGTCTTCCTTCAGTTGTTCCGCCAAAAATAAGTATTTTCTTTTTGACTCCCGCTTCTTTTACTGCTTCTTTTACTGCTTCTTTTACTGCTTCTTTTACGTTTATCAAATCTTTTTCCTCACTTTTTAATAATAAGAGGATCTGGAACTTTCTCTGCTATTGCCATAGTAATTCCATCAAAACGAGTCTTTTTGACAATAATCCTACTACCTTTTTCTCCACAAAATACTGCACTTCTCTCACAAATATTATCCGTTCCAGTAATTCTATGTACGAATTCTGAACTAGTATACTCACCTTCTACTGAATTTAATTCATCTGCAGTATAAAAAGAAATATCAATACCTTCTTCTGCTGCAAAATCCAGTAACCCTTGTTCATTACTCTTAAGATCAATGGACGCAAATCCGCATATAGCCTTAGGGTCAATATTATTAGACCTCAAGAATTCTATGTAAGCAGCCACTATTGCCTCTTTTGAGGTTCCTCTTTTACAACCTATGCCAACGATAAGAGTCCGTGGTATTAAATGAAGAGGAGCACTACTACCATCGGAATTTTTTTCTGAAATGATACGATGATAATCGATTATTACATCATATTCTGATCTTATTTTATTTATATCAATTGATGAATTAAATTCATGTATCTCTATATTTCCGATACTTTTATTGTTATCTTTTGTTATTTTATATATAGATGCAATCTTAATACTCTTACCTGCAATTAGCTTGGATGATACTCTCTTAATTGCAGATGTCTCATCTATAATCAGCCCATTATTAACAGCCCATTCATCTATTCCAAGAACTCCGTTTATGTCTGTTGATGTTGTGATAATAGCCTTGGCACCTATTGAATCAGCTATTTCTCTTGCCAGATTATTGGCTCCTCCAATATGTCCGCTTAATATAGGTATTACGTATTGTCCTTTGTCATCAATAACAACTACAGCTGGATCTGTGGCCTTACTCTTAACATACGGTGCAATTGCTCTTACAGCAATTCCTGTAGCACCCACAAATATAAGTGCATCTGATTCATAGAATCTGTCTCTTACCCAGTCACCAATACTTACAGATTTGCTGCATCTTGTATATTCTCCGTTATATAATTGTGCTATTTTAGTTGCAATAATCTCACCATTATCGGTAAATGCAACAGTCTTGAGATTCTCAATCATATCCCGTTCTACTTTCTGTTAAATTATTCTGCCAAAATATCTTTTACACTATCTGATTCCCCAAGATATCCATGTACATTGGAGAACATAATGACTCCTGTCCTGACTTCTCCATGAGTCCTTCTATCCAAATGTCCCTGGGAAGCCTTAATAATATGCTCCATGACTTTATCCTTAAGTCCATTCTCTATTAGAATATCCAGACAGGCATCTGTAGTAGCACATTCCAATAGTTTCTTACATATATCAGGATTTGCTCCCTCAATAGCTGCATATGTCACAAATAACTCAGTCCTGCAATCAGCATAACTACTATGCGTATTCATAATTCCGCCTGCCAGCTTGACCATTTTACCAATGTGCCCTATAAGCAGAACTGATTCAAAGCCTTGTACAATCGCTTCATCCAGGGCATCCCCAACAAAATTAGAAATTGTAACCACAGGTACACCAGATGCATCATAACCCTTATCCTTAAGGAAGCTCATTCCATAATTACCCGGTGTCAGTATTAAATGTTTATAGCCCTCTGCTGCTTTCTGCCTGATTTCAAGGCATACAGAATCTGAGAATGCCTTCATACTCATAGGCTCTACTATTCCAGATGTCCCTAATATTGATATTCCTCCTTCTATTCCCAAATGTGAATTAAAGGTTTTCCTTGCGGCTTCTACGCCGCCTGGAACGAATATCTCAACGTCAAGACCTTTTACATATTCATTATCATCACATACCTTCTGAACTTCTTCTGTAATCATACGCCTTGGTGTCGAGTTAATAGCTGCCTCACCTACTGGCTGATCCAGTCCTGGCTTTGTTACAATGCCTACTCCGTCGCCTCCTTTTATTGTGATGACGCCTTTATTATTAGATGTAACCCTGGCATATATGAGTAACCCCTGAGTAACGTCCTTGTCATCACCCGCGTCCTTATGCACTGCGCACACGCATGAATCTTGCTCTTTTAAGATAACATCTGGTTCTATATTAACTTCAAGTCCCTTTGGTGTATATAAACTTACTCTGTCCGGTTTTATTCCTGTTATGTAATATAATGCTGCTCCCTGCGCTGCCAGAGCTGCACAGGTTCCTGTTGTATATCCCATTCTGAGTCTCTGACCACCAGAATTTACATAATGCTCAAAAGCCATGATATGCACCCTCATCTAAGTCATATAATTTCTCAATATTAGACTCTGTCAGTACCTTATCTGTATCATCAAACATCCATATTCTGCCATCTCTTATGCATAGGACTTTATCCGATACCCTTTTTACAATTGCAATCTCGTGAAGAGATGTAAGAACTGCTATATTCCGCTTAGAAGTCAAGCGTCCAAGCCACTCCATCATCTGGAGCTTGTATTTAATATCCAGAAAAGATGTTGGTTCATCCATTATGAGTAACTCTGGCTGCTGACATACAGCCCTTGCGAGCAGCACTCTCTGCCTCTGTCCATCACTTATCTGGTTAAAATATGCATCTCTTAATTTGATTATATTCATATCTTCCATAGCTTCATTTACTATGTCATGATCTTCTGGTGATAATTTGCCCATCATCCCTGTGTATGGATATCTGCCAGCTTCTACTACTTCCTCGCATGTCATCCATTCAGTATTAGGATGCTTGGTAGATACAACCGCTATTTTCTGTGCCATCTCAATAGGTTTCATATCCTGTATATTTCTGCTATCAACAGTAATACTTCCACCTATAGGATTAATTATTCCTGACACAGTTTTTAGAAGCGTTGATTTACCGGCCCCATTAGGCCCTATTATGCTGACAATCTGTCCCCTTGCTATTTCAAAAGAAACATCACTTACTATAGGTGCATCTGATTTATATCCAATTGTTACATTGCTTACCTTTAATATCTCTTCACTCATCTCTTACACCTCTTTACTATTCTGTCTCTTAAGCATTATCCATATGACAATCGGTGCTCCGAGAAAAGAAGTAACTGTACTAATAGATAATTCTGTTGGTGCAAATAAAATCCTTGCTATAAGATCTGCAAACAGGCAAAAAGCTGATCCTCCCAGAAAACAGGCAGGTATAACCACAATAGGCTTTGTACTCTTGAACATCCTCTTAACTATCTGAGGAACCGCAATACCTACAAACGAAATAGGTCCTGCAAATGCTGTTACGCATGCTGATAGTATTCCGGATAGCACAATTATCTGAAGTTTGAGTTTTCCAACATTAACTCCCATATGGTGGGCATAAGACTCTCCCAATAGAAATGCCCCAAGTGGCTTGGATAACAGGAACGTTAGTACAGTAGTAACTGCTACAACAATCGCCATTACCTGAATATTACTCCAGGATATTCCTGAAAAGCTCCCCATTGACCAGTTATGAAGATTAACTATATTGGAATCATCTGCAAAAGTAACTGCAAAATCAGTTATAGCAGAGCAAAAATACCCTATCATTACTCCGCATATAATCAAAACTCCCATCCTATGCGTATATCTGGATACAAACAAAATAAACATCATACATATCATAGAGCCTACAAACGCGGCAAATATCATATCCCATGAGCTCAATATATATCCAGCATTTAGGAAGGTAATCATGGTAATTGCTACAACGAGCTTGGCACCAGATGATATACCAAGTACAAATGGTCCTGCTATAGGATTGTTAAAAAATGTCTGAAGTAAAAAACCAGAAACTGATAATGCACCACCAAGAATAGCAGCACCTAATAGTCTTGGAAATCTTATCTCCATTATAATTGCTGCCGCTGTTTCGTTATCATTATTGCGTGTTAATGCAGATATTATATCATTTATAGATATATCAACACTACCCCATGTTAGATTAAGTATACCTAGTATAATTATTGATATTACAAGGATAACATATGATATAATATACTTTCTGTTCTTTTCACTTTTCATTCATTTTCTCTTTTTTCTTTTTTATTTTAGTCTGTGCATAAATTCCAGCTCATCATCACCATTTTTATCAGCTTCGCCAGAAATAATTTTATAGAAGTCACTTATCATTCCGCATATAGCTGTAGTCTGCTGGAATATATTTTTCTCTGTACACCATACATTCCCTGTCTTAACAGCATCAAATCCAGCCAGAAGCTCGCTCTTTGAGTATAGCTCAGACAGTGTTGTAATATTTCCTGTAATAACACTATTATAGATTAGAATATCTGCATCATGTGCACCTTCATAGAATTCTTCCATCTGAATATTCATAGTGGTAAGTGCATTTTCTTCTTCTGTATCCAGTTCAAGATTCTCAAATGCATATTCACCACCTGCAATATTTATCATTTTGCTAATATAATCAGACGGCTTTCTGATATTGACTACTCCATTAGAATTTATATAAAAAAAAGCTACTGTCTTAGTATCATCACTTATATCAAGACTTTCTGCTATTTCATTTACCTTCTGAACTTCACTGTCAAAAAAGCTTACAGCCTCATCATAAGTATCCGTCAGATAACCATATAACTTAATCCATTCAAGTCGTCCAATTGGATCATTCTCATAGCTCGAATACTCAACCATTACTGGAATTCCTAGCTGCTCCAGTTTTTCTTTGGTTTCAGGATTGTGATATATCATCGTATTCTCAATAGCAAGATCACAACCATTACTTGTTATTAGTTCATAATCTGGTGCACTGTATTTTCCAACATATAGAATATCACCACTTTCCAGGGCTTCCTGAACCTCGCTGATACTCCAGTCAGACTCTTTAGTACTAGTCATGCTGACATTGGATAAAATTCCCAGTTCTCTATAGAAATCCATTACAGAAGATGATGCAAGATATGTACTCTGTATAGGTTTTTGAATAATTACATAATCAGAATCAAGATCATCAGGAGCAGTAGCTCCTTCTTCAACTACGCAGTATTTGTCAGTATCATGGATTGTTACAATAGCATACTCATCCCCATGATATTGAACGGTAAATTCCTCCGCATATTTAAGTTCCATATAACTAGAAGAGCTCATCTGACTTACGTCAGATGAGGCCTCCTGTATTGTTGATGAATCAAACTTCAACGTATATTCAATTTCATGTGGTGTACTCATAGCTGTAGTATCAGCCAGAACTGGACATGCATAATCAAACCCAGCTACAGGAATTTCAAATACTGAATTTCCTTCTGTGTTAATTGGATCATACTGCACATCATCCACTTTCATATAATCATAATTAGGACTACTCCATTCGATAGTTGCTGTAACTGTTCCATCTGCAACAACAATCTTACATGGAGATGTAACACTTGCCTTACCTGAACCGCCTTCAAGACTTACCTCACAAGTATATTCTCCATCTTCAAGTCCAAGATCTTCTGCAGTTGTCATTACACTTTCAACTGCATCTGTTGGTAATGAATCTAATCTGAACAGAAGAGTTCTGTCATACCATTTCTCTTTTTTCTTAGAGAATGCTGCAACACTGATACCCATATCAAGTGCCTCTACTGGTACTGTAAATGTGTGTTCTCCGTTTTCATTCTCTACAAAAGAAATATATTCAGCTTCATCTGCTGCAGCAGCTTCTTCTCCAGTTCCCATAAATACATACAGATAACCAGTTCCGCCCATTGTCATTACTGCAGTCATCTCATCTTCAGTAACTGTAAGTTCACATGATGTTATATTGAACATAGAAGAACTTGAATCTACTGTCACTTCATATGTTCCTGGCTTAATTGATGATGCATATACAGGTGTCATACCTTCTTCTACGACATCTTCAACTGATGCCATTTCTGATGATGATGCTACCTGTGAATCTGTACTGTCAGAAGCTGTGCTCTCATCTATATTTGAATCAGCATTCTCAGTAGATTCTGTTGATGCATCTTCTGAAGCCTCTGTTTCTGTAATAGCTTCTACTGATGTCTCACTTGTAGAACTTTCATTTGCTGTATCTGTAGCAGATGTACATCCTGCAAGCATTGTAACTGCAAGTACTGCAGCTAAACCTTTTATTAATTTATTTTTCACAAGCAATCTCCATTATTTCATATTTATTATTCAGCAAGCTTGTCTATTGCTGCCTGAGCATGCTCAATATAGAGCTTCTGAATATCTTCATTTGAACCAAGTCCTTCGATAAGGCATTCTACTGTATATCCAGCACTTTCAAATGTTGTCTTCCATGAACCTTCTTCATCACCAGCCATATCGTTATTAGCATGGTCACCAGCAACTACCATAAGTGGCTCAAGAACTACATTTGTATATTCGCCTTCCTGAACAGCTGCAAGTACGTCATCAACACTTGGTGTAGCTTCTACAGTACCTACATAATAATTCTCAAATCCATCTGCTGTCAGAACTTCCTGCATCTGTGCATAAACTGAATTTGAATCAGCTTCTGTACCATGTCCCATAAAACAAATAGCTGTTGTACCATCATCATACTGTGCTGTTGCATCTGTAATAGCCTTAGCTACTGCTTCAAAATCAGCATCTGATGTAAGAAGTGGCTCACCAATTTCAATCTGTTCAAAAGCATCAGCATACTGAGCAATTGCATCACACAGATCTGTATATTCAAGACCATTCATAAGATGTGTTGGCTGAACAACAAGTGTCTTAACACCATTTTCTACTGCTCTGTCAAGAGCTTCTTCTACATTATCAATCTTATATCCATCTCTGTCATTGATATGATCAATGATGATCTGGCTTGTAAATGCACGTCTTACGCTATAATCTGGAAAAGCTTCTTCAAGTGCATCTTCAATAGCTCCGATTGTTTCACGACGGCTGTCGTTATAACTTGTACCAAAGCTTACTACTAAGAGTTCTTTTTCTCCGATTTCATCCTGATTTCTAATATTGTCCAATGAAGCGTCTCCTGTGTCTTCTTCCTCTTCTGCTTCTTCAGAATCTGCTGAAGTTTCTTCTGTTGCTGCATCAGCTGAATCTGCCTCTGTAGCTTCTGTTGTTTCTTCTGTTGTTGCTTCCTCTGTAGCTTCCTCTGTAGTCTCTTCTACTACTGTGCTAGCTTCTGTAGCTGTGCTCTCTTCTGTTGCTACCTCTGAATTTCCGCATGCAACAAGTGAACTAACTGTAAGTGCAAGCGCTACTAATACTGATAATCTCTTTTTCATATATGACCTCCTCAAGTCTTAATATAGATTATTTATATTATCCCAGACCCAAAGGTCATCTCTCTTAATATACCAAAATCTCCCCCATCGCATACAGAACAAGGAATGGCGCCCTCGACATACTCGCGCTGAGCGCGGCTGCATTTTTGCAGCATTTACAGTTTCTGCACGGAGTGCTTTTCGTTTAAAGCATCCATTCGCTTGCCGGTCTTATGCAACAAAAAACCCGCTATCAGAATATGATAACGGGCATTATAAGCATGATAAAAACGCACCATAGCTATAATAAATTGGTAGCTATATTGCGAATAGTATGTACGATCAATGCCTCGTGATCTGGATAATAATCCTGTACTATAACCGGCAGGTTTCCTGGCTCAAGCATCTGCATAAATAGCTGTCTTCCCGATTATATTCAGTGACTATCATGTGATATAGCTATTTACTCCGCTAATACAGTGACGAGATCGTACAGGACTCACACCTGTTTCCCTTTTAACCTTAGAACCAATCCAATTTGTAATTCAAAGGCACCGATTACTTTGCTATATTCAATTGCTTATGACTTTATCATTTTATATATGACTTTGCAACATAGTTTATAAATTCATAAGAATTAGTTTTATCAGACAATACATTTCTGATAATCCCTTTTTTACTGTTTTTAATCTAATTAATTGTTGTTTTGGTCTTATGCTTATACGTATAATATGATGTAGATGTCAAAAGTACCTTTTGACATCTTATGATATACATGATTAAAGTAATATTTATATGCGTAATTACATATATAATTATATTTAATATTATCAGTATTTCAAATATAAAACATTTAAGATTGGAGAACAATTATGGTACTAGGTGCATTAGAAGCTGGCGGAACTAAAATGGTATGTGCCATCGGTAATGAGAATGGAAAGATTATAGAACAGGTCAAATTTCCTACAACAACTCCAGAAGAAACGATGCCTCCTATAATAGAATATTTCAAAAAACATGACGTAGATGCTATAGGAATTGCATGCTTTGGACCAATTGATCTAAATACTGATTCCGATACCTATGGTTATATCTTAAATACTCCGAAACTGGCATGGAAGAATTACAATATCGTAGGTGCTGTAAAAGATGAACTTCATATTCCAGTAGGATTTGATACAGATGTAAATGGTTCTATGCTGGGAGAAGCAACCTGGGGCTGTGCCAAAGGTCTTACAGATGCTATATATATTACAGTCGGAACCGGAATCGGTGGCGGTGTACTATCAGGTGGCAAATTACAACATGGAATGCTACATCCTGAACTTGGTCATATACTTATGGTTCCTGGTAAAGGAGACAATTATAAGGGCAAATGCCCATATCACGGAACATGTTTTGAAGGTATGGCAGCAGGTCCTGCTATTGAAGAGAGATGGGGAACAAAGGCTGAACAGCTTGTCGATAAGTCTGAAGTCTGGGAACTTGAAGCTTATTATATAGCTCAGGCTATTGTTAATTACATTATGATACTGAGCCCTCAGAAGATAATCCTGGGCGGTGGCGTAATGCATCAGTTACAGTTATTCCCTCTTATAAGACAGAAGGTCAAAGAGCTTATGGCTGGATATATAGAAACTTCTGAACTCAAAGACATTGATAACTATATCTGTCCTGCCAGTTTAAATGATGATCAGGGTATCATGGGCGCCATTAAACTTGCCATAGATGCTTTTAATAAATAGAAAAAAAGCCATGAAATGTTAAACATTTCATGGCTCTATATTTTGCTATTAATTATTTCTTGTTAACAGCGTCCTTAAGTCCCTTACCTGCTGAGAACTTTGGAACTGTAGCTGCAGGAATCTTGATCTCAGCACCAGTCTGAGGATTTCTTCCTGTTCTAGCTGCTCTCTTAGATGTCTGGAATGTACCAAATCCTACAAGAGCTACTTTGTCTTTCTTCTTAAGTGTCTTTGTAACTGTAGCTGTGAAAGCATCAAGAGCCTTACCAGCGTCCTTCTTTGAAAGACCAGCTTCCTTTGCGATAGCATCAATAAGTTCTGTCTTATTCATAATTTATTCCCTCCAGAAAATTTTTGTTTTTATTGGATTCCCAACAAGTTGATTTTATCGTATTTTTGATAATAATACAATAGCAAATTGCCATTTTTTAAGGATTTTAGCACATTTTTTTGTTAAATCACTGTTGGAATCTATATACTACATTTCGCACAACACTCCTAGGCAGTAATTTCACACCTATTATACCAATCTTATTCAGAATACCAGGTATAGCAATTACTTGGCCTTTCATGAGTGCCTTATATCCATATCTGGCAACATCTTTAGGCTTAGTAAATCTAAACGCATCAGCAAATCTTGAGCCTGGCATCTCAGCCATTTTGGTAAATCCTGTATCCGTTGGTCCCGGGCACAGTGCGGTTACTGTAACTCCCGTATCCTTTAATTCACAGGAAAGCGCTTCTGTAAATGACAGAACAAAAGCTTTACTAGCATAATAAACTGACATCATAGGTCCTGCTTCAAACGAGGCTACTGAAGCGACATTCAGTATTCTCCCCCATCCTGCATCAATCATTGGTCTTACAAACAGATGCGTAAGCTCGGTAAGAGTTCTGTCATTTAGATTAATCATTTCAAGCTGCTTAGTCAGCTTAGAATCTGCAAATTTACCATAATCGCCAAATCCAGCATTATTTATAAGTGTTTCAACATGTAAACCCTTCTCAGATACAAAATCATATACTTTTTGTCCACTACCTTCTACTGATAAATCCTGTACAAAAACATATGCTTTTATACCACATTTGTTCTCAAGCTTTTTCTTAAGGCTTTCGAGCTTGTCACCACTACGTGCAACCAGCACAAGATTCTTACCTTTTCCAGCAAATATCTTGGCAAACTCAACTCCAAATCCACTTGATGCACCTGTAATTAGTACAACTGAATTACTCATTCTAATCCTTTCTCTAAATCTAATAATGGGGGCAATGACTTGCCCCCATATAATTAGTAAATTACTTATGTTACACAATTTTATCCTATGATGTTGGTGTCATAAATACATTGAATTATTTAATAACTCTGAGAAGATCAGCAACTTCTTTTCTCTTTGGAGCAGCTGGCTCTTCTGCAGCATGTCCGATTGCTATAAGTGCAGAAACACTTTCTCCTTCCGGAATGCTGATAATCTCTGCAACCTTAGCTTCATCAAAAATACCCATGATTACTGTAGCATAACCAAATCCATGAGCTGCAAGGCAGAATGCTTCTCCGCAAAGGCCTGCATCATATGACTGCCAGTGTGTTCCCTTGGATGTTGTAAAACTTCCATCTCTTTCATATCCAGATCTCTTATCTACTGTTGTCTGTACAACAAGAGCTGGAAGATTCTTTATAATATTCTGATTCCACTCATTTCCAAGTACTGCTTCATCTGCGATTCTTGCAATTACAGCCTTATCGAGAACCAGATTGTATCTTGCTGTCTGTGTGTTCTTCCATGTAGGAGCAAATCTTGCAACATCGACAATTTTCTCAATATCTGCTACACTAATTTCCTCGTCCTGAAACTTTCTAACACTTCTTCTCTCTTTAATACCATTTAATAGTTCCATTTTGTATCCCCTTTCTATCATTAAACAATTTTTTTCATTCATCTCTAATGAAGATATATCTGATATCTTCAAAAATTACTACTAATAGAATACCATATTAAACTGCCTAATTACAATGAATTAAAACTCTTTGTGACATAGTCACAGAACTGATATAATGGTTTTGATAATATAAACTTGCAAATGCGATAAAATTATTTCTATATATTTTATAGATAAGAAAGCGAGGTTATATTATGTCAGAAGTAACTATCACAAAAGAAAATTTTGAGCAGGAAGTACTTAATTCAGATGTACCTGTATTAGTAGATTTTTGGGCTACATGGTGCGGACCATGTAAGATGATGGGTCCTGTTGTTGCACAGATTGCTGAAGAGCAGGCTGGCAAAGTTAAGGTAGGAAAGATCAATATAGATGAAGAACAGGAACTTGCAGTAAAATACAATGTTATGAGTATCCCATCGTTTATGGTATTCCAGAATGGACAGGTAATTGAATCATCTGTTGGAGCTCAGCCAAAGGCAGCTCTTGAAAAAATGCTTCCATAATAATTCAGTAATTCAAAAAGAATAGGAAGAACATGTCTGAAACAAAAACACTTACGCTATTAGAAAGATTACCTTTTTGGAAAAACCTGACTAAAGAAGAACAGGATGAAATATTCTTAAATTCAGGTTTTGTCAAATACCATAAAGGTGAAATATTACATAATAAAAACAGTGCATGCCTTGGTCTTGTTATATTAGATGAAGGCAGAGTCAGAGTAACTATGCAGTCTGAGGCGGGACGTGAGATAACTCTTTATTTTCTTGAAAAAGGAGAAGTCGATGTCTTATCCGCAGCTTGCGTTATAAACCAACTGACATTTGATACACAGATGGTTGCTGATGAAGAATCCTCCGTTTATATAATTCCAGCTACTCTGGTCTCCAGGCTACATACACAAAACATACATTTGCACAGTTATATTTATGAGCTAACAGCTAACAGATTTTCAGACGTTATGTGGACAATGCAGCAGATTCTATTTCTTAAAATGGATCAGAGAATAGCAAATGGATTATTGGACGAATATGCAAGAACCGATAATCTCAAGCTCTTTCTGACTCAGGAAGAACTTGCCCGTAATATTAGTTCCGCAAGGGAGGTTGTTGCCAGAATTCTTAAACGCCTAGAGCAGGATGGAATAATCAAACTCGGCAGAGGCTATATCGAGATTGCTGATATCGATTTACTAGAAAAACTTATCTAAATTAATAATTTAAGGATAGCTTACTAATTGTTTTGTAAGCTATCCTTTTTGTTTTTTATAAATAACTCATATATACATAGATACAATTCCAATAACTACAAGATGCACCGGATAAAATATATAGAAGAAGTATTTCATATTATACTTACCTCTTTTACCACTACTAAATGCGAGAAATGGAAGCGACAATAATGAGTAGTACTGGAGTGACTGCATGCTGGCTGCCAGAATCAGTAATCCTAATGTAAATCCAATTAGTCGTCTTATATTCTGAGGAATTATAGATATTGAATCAAAAAACTCTACAAATACCGGTAGTAATATTCCCGCAAGCCCATAATCTATATACATTATCTGACACAGGAAAAAGGCAAGTCCAAAACTACCACATATAAGAACTATTCCAAATAGCCGATGTTTGGTGCTTTTAACATAATTATCTTTAAAATACTGGATACTATATAAAATTAGTAGTGATAGCGAAAATGTTATAAGAACATTTCCATATATTACGCCTTCAAAGAGATAATAGCCCACAACGCATATTAAACCGAGCCCAAATATATGAGCCAGATACTTTTTCTTATCTCTCGTATATTTAGATCCTTCAAAAATAGAATATGCAAATAAAGGAAATGCTATTCTTCCTATTATTCTAAGGATTATATGATGCGGAAACAGTTCTGCTCCGATATGATCAATCAGCATTGCTATTGCAGCAATTACCTTCAATTGATTTTTAGTAAGTCTTAGTAATGCATCTGTCTGCACTTTTGCTCCTATATCTGTTACTTTCATATTGCATGGAAGAACATAAGTTTCAATAACTGTTTACATAAAATAATTGCACTACTATTATCATCTTTTCCTTCCCTTAATACAACCCGATATAAACTCATAAATTATTAAAAAAATATAAAAAGAGCCTTCACCCGGATAACCAGATGAAAGCTCTGCACTGTCTATTATAAATTATTTCTTGTTAACAGCATCCTTAAGTCCCTTACCAGCTGTGAACTTTGGAACTGTAGCTGCAGGAATCTTAATCTCAGCGCCTGTCTGAGGATTTCTTCCTGTTCTAGCTGCTCTCTTAGATGTCTGGAATGTACCAAAACCAACAAGAGCTACCTTGTCTTTCTTCTTAAGTGTCTTTGTGATTGTGTCTGTAAGAGCGTCAAGAGCCTTACCAGCGTCCTTCTTTGAAAGACCAGCTTCTTTTGCGATTGCATCAATAAGTTCTGTTTTATTCATTTTTTATTCCTCCAAGAAAAATATATAGTTGTTGTTTTCCCAACACATTGATTTTATCGCATTTTCATAAATATAGCAATCAAAAAAGCTGAAAACAAGCCATTTTTTCTAATTTTTTCTCCAAACTTCATCACATTTAGAAAGCTCTCGCATAATATCTTTTACTTCAGGAGAGATTTCAGAATCGTCCAGCATTTTCTTAGAATATCTATTGTTATTCTCCTTTGCCTTTTTAACCAAGGCATCCAACCTCTCATCCGTTCTCTTTTTGATACTATCCATGGAGTGTTCTCGTTTATATGTATTCAAATTATTACAATCTACACAAAACATATAGTTTCACCTCCAATCCTTGAATTAAATAATGATATAAGTTTTCTTTAATTATATTCTACCATGTTTTTACTATAATTCTTAACTAAATCCCCAAATAATCTTAATGAAATCTTCCAAAACTAAACGAAATAATATGATAGTATATATACATCGAAGCGAGATACACATTTAATGTGGACTTGCTTCCTCCCCCTCATAAGAACGAAAACGAAAAAAAGCCAATCTGCCCCTATGATTGAGCTTTTTTGCGTTATACGGATATTTTAATAGGTTATTTTATCTTGATATAAAAGAGGCAACAGTTTTATTCAACTGCTGCCTCTTTTTTAGTTATTTATCATTAATGAAACGCGAACCCTGTTCCCAATAGGTCATTGATTCATTCGCTTAAAAGTCCGTCGCTACTGTATCTGTTAGCTGCATTCCAGAGGATCCATTCATCATATCCCGCATCATAAACAGCCTGTATCTGCTGTCTGATCTGTTCTCCGTTATAGCTGATATGTCCATCTACCCATGTAGCTGTAAAAGCCTGTAGCCAAGGTCTTACAATTGCTCTATTCTCATCACTTATTGCTGTCAGCTCTGTACTGGATTTCTCCATTGCATTTAAAATTGTTTCATATGGATGAGCATCTGGAACATCCAGTCCAAAATTGCCTGGTCCATAATGTGAAGGATATACCATAGGGCAGATAGCATCAATAGTTGCACTTATATTAACATAATCCTGACCTACACTAGCTGTATCTTCAGGGCTTCCTATAATTGTTCCAAATACGTCAGCTGTTACTACAATATTTTTTTCATGTAATCTGTTAGTTGCATATGTAAGGAACCCTTCTATCATCTGCTGTTTGACACCATCTGTAAGATCAACTCCATAGTCTGCTTCGTTTGCATCCTTACCTACAGGGAATCTTACATAATCATATTGAATCTCGTCAAATCCAAGCTCTGCAGCCTGTTCTGCAGTTTCTGTCAGATATTCCCATACCTCTTCCTTACAAGGATTAACCCATGCAACACCGTTACCATCAGTTACCGCTGTTCCGTTACTCTTCATAAGAGCCAGTTCTGGTCTCTCACTTGCAAGAGTAGGATCCTTGAAACATACAATTCTGGCTATTGTATATATACCGTGATCTTTAAGTGTTGCCATCAGCTGCTTCATATCCTTAACATATACATCTGATGTGATCTCGCCTTCATCATTCTTATAATCAATTACCATTGTATTGAGTTCTGTATCATCCACGAGCTGAATGAGATTGTCCATACCTGAAGTCCCTGCCATAGCCCCAGTTACATATATACCTCTTACAGGCTCATGATTCTGTTTCCATGCCTTTATTTCTTCAGTCTTAATTACATTTTCATTAACTACATTTGTTCTGACAATATCATTACCAGATACATCATCCATATCTGATGCAGAATTACCTGATATATCATTTCCTGATACATCGTTTCCTGAGATATCTTCTATATCATTTCCAGATATGTCAGCCTCTTCTGTACTGCTTTCAATAGCAGCATCATTAGAAGTCTCTGTGCTAGCGCTATCTGTACTCACACTACTATCAACATTTGCTACATTCTCATTTGAATTTGCACAACCAGCTGTTAATACAGTCAGTAGTGCAGCTACTGCAAATAATTCTTTTTTCATAATAATCATCCTCATATTTCTGCACGGAGTGCTTTATTTATAAAAACAATTTGAACTAGCATTCCAATACATTGTATAGTAATCTTTTTTGAAACAATTATCAATGTCATATTATTATGTAGAAAATTTGCAGAGCAATTTCTATTTAATGAAAAAATCCTGTAGATCATATTCCAAATGACCTACAGGACTACGTTCTGTAATTATTAAACTGTTAACTGCATTTAAAAGCTTATGCAAATAAATCTATGCTATTTCCTACCATAGAATATTTTTCTCCAGAACCCTGACTACTATATCCGGTAATCTTATCTGAAAAACTGCTGGCAATCTTGTTATATGCCTGACTCACTTTCTGAGCTACATCATTAGTATCAACACTCTCAGTAGCCATCTTCTGAGCATTTGCATATACTACAGGACTTGCTGCATCGACAGGTCTGCTGGACTGCGCACCACCAAGGGCACCAACAGATTCTTGATAAGCATCTGATACTTCTGACTGATTCTGAACCTGATATTGAATTGGTTTTATTGCTGCCATACTGCTGTATGCGCC
>CAMJFD010000050.1 GCA_946404845.1 uncultured Butyrivibrio sp.
ACGGAGATTCTTAGAGATAAGACGGATAGCTTCCAGATGGAACATATCTGTCATCTCCCAAGCTGCCTTTGTTGTATATCCTTCGATTGCGTGTGTAAGGGCATCCATACCTGTAGCTGCTGTAAGGCCCTTTGGCATTGAAGACATCATCTCTGGGTCCACAACTGCAACGATAGGCATATCATGTGTATCAACACATACAAACTTTCTTTCCTTTTCTACATCTGTGATAACGTAGTTGATTGTAACCTCTGCTGCAGTTCCGGCTGTTGTAGGAACAGCGATGATAGGTACGCAAGGATTCTTAGTAGGAGCTACGCCTTCAAGTGAACGAACATCTTCAAACTCTGGGTTTGTGATGATGATACCAATAGCCTTTGAAGTATCCATAGATGAACCACCACCGATTGCCACGATACAATCAGCACCTGACTTCTTGAATGCTTCTACACCAGTCTGAACGTTTTCAATTGTTGGGTTTGGCTTGATATTTGAATATAATTCAAATGGAATACCTGCCTTATCAAGAAGATCTGTAACCTTTGCTGTTACACCAAACTTTACAAGGTCAGGATCAGAAGCTACAAAAGCTTTCTTGAATCCATTGTTATTAATCTCTGTAACTACTTCTGAAATTGCGCCAGCACCATGATATGATGTAGCATTAAGTGATATTCTGTTTGCCATAAAACTCTCTCTCCTTTTTCCAACCAAATGTGTTAATAATTTAACAGTCATTACTTAATATATATTTTATCATCCGTTGGCACTCAATATAAGTTACAGATATATAAATGTGTAACATATTAATTGGAAATTTAATTTTACGACAATCAGAGCACTAGCTTATTAATATATAATAACTATTCAAACAAGACCTATTTTACTAAATACCTCATTTAAAGGCATAGGCATAGCTGCTATCATCAGATCTGCAAGCTCTTCTTCAGATTCTTTCATACCTTTCATAAGCCACTGCACTGTCATGTATATAGAAGCCTGACAATACATCTCTAAGAGTTTTCTGATCATATAATCAGGTAGTTCGCCTGTCTTCTCTCTTATAAGTGTGCAATAGAATTCATATATCATTATGAAGTCATGTTCCTTAAGGCAGTTCTGCTCGTCCCCCTTAAATCCTGCTGTAAAAAAAAGTCTCTCCTGCTTGATATACTCAAACTTCCTTATCAGTCCTTCTCTTATGGTCTCTCCACTTCCCATTTCCTTAAATGACTGTTCAAGTAGCCTGTCAAAATACCAGTTTATAAGATCGTATTTGTCTATGAAATTGCGATAGAAGCTCTGTCTGGAAACGCCGCATTTATCAACTATCTGTTTGACTGTAATATTCTCAACAGATGATGTTTTCATGCATTCTTTCATTGCTTCAGCCAGTTTGTATTTGATATCTGATTTTTTCATAACAATACTCTACCACAACTATTTCTTCACATCAAAAAAAGTGTAAAATCATTGATTCTACACTTTTTAAATCATATTTTATGCTATTATCTTATTTCTGCCACTATTTTTGGCTATATACAGATTTGCATCTGCATCTTTCATAATGCACTTAATTCCGCATCCCTCGATATAATGGGCCGCTCCAATAGAAATGGTACATCTGATGGTCGTATCTGCAATGGCAAATATATGCTCCTCTACTTCCACCCTTATCTTTTCGAGTCTCTTCTGGAATTCCTTATAACTCATATTGTGAGTTCCGATTATCAGGAATTCTTCTCCGCCCCATCTGCCTACCTTTAATTCATCTGAGGCGTTTCTTGAAAGGATCTGTGAAATCTCACATAGTACAGCATCGCCATTATCATGTCCATATGTATCATTTACTTTTTTGAAATGATCTATATCGACCATGGCAAGTGAATATCTGTTGTCTTCTCCACCAATATTCTCTTCCTGCATCAATAAATCGTTCATATAGTATCTGTTACCAAGACCTGTGAGCTGGTCATAATCAGCCATATGATATAGAGTCAGATATTTGTATTCCATCTGCTCCGTATATATTCTGGTAAATGCACCTACAGCCAGAAACGACAGAAATGCATTAACTACTACCATTATTGTTACCAATGTATCTGATGGATGATCTGCAAACGGTATATCTACATATTTATGTATCAAATATGTACCAATGAATATTCCTGCTATTACAAATACCAAAATGTGTATGGAACTGTTGATTTTGCCCTTTGTTTTCTCAGGAGCAACATAGTCCTTAAGAAATGAACTAACAAGAGCAAACAGCCAATACTGGAATCCACATTGCCATC
The DNA here is from genome assembly GCA_946404845.1 of uncultured Butyrivibrio sp. Lineage (GTDB taxonomy): Bacteria > Bacillota > Clostridia > Lachnospirales > Lachnospiraceae > Butyrivibrio. The sequence continues at coordinate 2,298 of CAMJFD010000050.1, forward strand.
CAAAGATTATTATGCAGCAAAATGTATATATGAGTATTTCAGCAAGTGTTAGATGCGCATATAATATCAGGTTGTATTTACTTTTTTCGATAATTTTGAAACCATATAAATAAAACAATATACTAACTATATTAATTACAAACATATGCTTTGGACTTAATATTAGTTCTGGTATTATGAACATAATATGAAACATAAGCAGCATCTTATTTGTTTCTTTATATTGTCTCTTTGTTTCACTAAATAATGAGAGTTCTGATGTCTCATTGATTTGAGTATTATTCATGATTTTACCTTCCGCACATAGTGCCTGACTTCAGGTATTATCAATTTAGTCACGAGAAAACAATTTTGGAACAAAGGATATCACATACAATATTTTGCACAGAGTACATTTTATTTAATAGGAAATTTGCGCATAATTTCATATTAAAGAACAAAGAATGTCGCTAGCGACATTCTCGCGCCGAGCGCGGCTGCATTTTTGCAGCATTTACAATTCGCGCGAGTGCGCATCCATAGCGGAGCGTTTTTTATTGAATAGGAAAGCAATTTCCTATTCAATAAAAAAGATACTGCGCCAATATGCAGTATCCTTATATCAATTAATTGCAACTGGCTGACTACTTGAGTCCCTTTAGCTTTGCGTCGCCGAATCACTTCGGTTTTGCCGTATTTAGTTTATCACATTATACTTTAGCACTAAATCATTAAGTATGTTTAAAGATTGTTTTAATTATCATTAATGATTTAGCGTATACTTCTTTTAATTTTGCTGGTAATTATATAATCTGTATAACTATTGCTCCTACAATAAATCCCAGAATCGCTCCCATTGTTACCTGAAGAGGTGTATGACCTACAAATTCTTTGAGCTGTACATCGATAGGCTTTTGGCCAAGTTCTTCAAAATATTCCATAATATTATTGATAACTACAGCCTGTTTACCAGTCTCTCTACGTACACCCATAGCATCATGCATTACTATAACTGCAAATATAAAAGCTATTGCAAATTGAGGACTACTAACGCCACAGTCATATGCTACTGCTGTAACCATAGACATAACAGTTGCAGAATGTGAACTAGGCATTCCGCCATCACCAATTAGTCTCTCTGGTACAAATTCTCGATTTATTATTATATAAATAATTGTCTTAAGCACCTGTGCAGTCAGCCATCCAAAAAAGGCTGCTACTAAAATATTATTGTGTATTATTTCATTTACAAATTCCTGCATATTTACTCCTTAATGCCTGTCATTTCTTATCATCTTGCAAAGTAAGGCTTACTACAGTTTCTACATGGACGCTCCATGAGAACATATCACATGGACGTATCTTATCTATACTGTATCCACCATCAACTAGTATTCTGAGGTCTCTCGCAAGTGTAGCGCTGTCACAGCTGACATATACTATTCTCTTAGGTGCCATTTTGAGCATTGTATCAAGAGCTGCCTGATCACAGCCTTTTCTAGGAGGATCAATACATATAACATCCGCATATATATTCTCCTCTTCATATAATCTTGGCAACACTTCTTCTGCTTTTCCCACATAGAAACTGGCATTAGTAATACCATTTACCCTGGCATTTTCTCTAGCATCATCTATAGCCTGAGGTATGATCTCAACACCATAAACTTCTCTGGCCTTTCTAGACATTGATAGTGTTATTGTACCTATTCCGCAATACAGATCCCATACAGTCTCATTACCTGTAAGTTCTGCATATTCAAGTGCTGTTCCGTACAGTTTCTCAGTCTGAACAGGGTTGACCTGATAGAAAGAAAGCGGTGATATATTGAATTTTAGGCCGCAAAGCGTATCTGTAATTGTATCGCTTCCCCAGATGGTATGTATCTCATTACCCATGATAACGTTGGTCTTCTCTGTATTGATACTGACTGAGATACTCTTCATACCTTCAATCTGGGATAATTTATTGCATAGCTGTTCCTGAGATGGTATGTAATCTCCAGATGCATTTCTGCCCTTATAATTAATAATGAGGCATACCATAATCTCTTTGCTGACAAAGCCTTTTCTAATAAGTATATGTCTTACAAGACCTCTACCTGTCTCTTCATCATATGGGCTGATGTGATTTGCTTCCATATGACCTACAATAGTATCTAATATTATTCCGTTTTCTTCAATACCTATTATGCATTCTTTTGATGGAATTATATTATGACTGTGACCAGCATAAAATCCGGTCACTATCTTACCTTCTTTATTAAGTCCAACTGGATACTGGGCTTTATTCCTGTATCTAAATGGCTCATCCATTCCAATTATAGTTTCCATTTTGGAATCTATTTCATCGCCATCAAATCCGCCAAGTCTTACGATATTATTTCTGACTTTATCCTGTTTGAACTGAAGCTGCCTTTCATAAGACATGCTCTGAATCTGGCATCCGCCACATCTTGTGGATATGGTGCAAGCAGGACGAATTCTATATTCTGATGGTACAATGACTTCTTCAAGGCGGGCATATGCATAATTCTTTTTGGCCTTCATAATCTTACAACGTACTGTATCGCCAATAACTGCATCCTTAATAAAGAGGGTATAGCCATCTATCTTGCCAATACCCTCCCCGTCATTACCTATATCTGTAATTGTTACTTCCAGAATTTCATTCTTGGAATACTTCTTAACTGATTCTGCCAAAGTAAATCTCCAATCTAATAACTACCTGTTGCTCAGTCTTCACTCTTCCAGTGGAGTCTGTGCAGATTACCTTCTGATTCAAGACCTGCAAAATTATTCTGTCTAAGTGCTTCATACAAAACAATTGCAACTGAATTAGAGAGATTCAGAGATCTTATATCAAATCCCATAGGTATTCTGATACAGTCATCTTCATTATCTACAAGTATTTCTTCTGGGATTCCTGCACTCTCTTTGCCAAACATAATATAATCATCTGGTCCAAATGTCACATCAGTATATGATTTATGAGCCTTTGTAGTTGCCATCCAGACTTTTGCACCTGGGTGCTGCTTCTTGAAATCCTCATAATTAATATATGTGTGCAGATCAAGTCTGTTCCAATAATCCATACCTGCACGCTTTATCTGCTTTTCATCAAGTCTGAATCCAAGTGGTTCTATGAGATGAAGGCTTGTTCCTGTTGCAACGCAGGTCCTTCCAATATTTCCTGTATTAGCCGGTATTTCTGGCTGGTGTAAAACTATATGCATTACAAAACGTCCTCTCCGTCCTCCATTGTCTTTGCCTTAGGCAGAGAAAAAATGAATTCGGTTCCTATTCCTACTGTACTTACTACATTTATATTTTCGCCGTGTGCTTTAATTATCTCTTTTGCAATTGATAATCCAAGTCCGGTACCTTTTTTGTCCTTACCTCTTGAAAGATCGGATTTATAGAATCTGTCGAATATTAGCTTCTGATCTTCCTTAGGTATTCCTATTCCGGTATCCTTTACTGAAATAAATACCTTTTTCTTCTTTTCTGTTGTCTCAACCTTAATTACGCTGTCATGATGACTGAATTTAATAGCATTGTCAATAAGGTTGTACAGAACCTGCTGAATCTTGGACATATCAGCATTTACCAGCATAGAGTCTTCTGTCAGTACAAGTTCAATCGCCAGATTCTTGGCAAGACACTGTACTTCAAAAGATGCTGCTGTATTACGAATGACATTATTAATGTCAAAATCTGTTTTATCGAGGAGCATTCCTCCTGATGTATTTAAATTGTTGAGAGTAAGAAGTCCATTTGTCAGCTTGGTAAGTCTGTCTGTTTCATTAAGGACTATTCCCAAATATTTCTCATGCATCTCTGGAGGTATTGTTCCATCCTGCATTGCTACAAGATATCCTCTTATGGATGTAAGAGGTGATCTGAAGTCATGCGATACATTCGCTATAAATTTCCTCTGATCTTCTTCCTGCCTTGCTATTTCACCTGCCATATATGAAAGAGATGCTGCAAGGTATCCCATTTCATCTTCACTTTCTACGCTGAATTCATAACTCATATTACCGGCTGCATATTGCTCGGTTGCAAGTGTTATCTTCTTAAGAGGTATGTATACGAGCTCTGTAAAGAATATCAGTATTATCATTGATAAGAGGAATAATACAAGCAACACTATATATGAGATATTGAGTAGTTCATTTGCTGTCTGCTTAATATTACTCATTGGAGCATGTATAATAACGTAAGCCTGTACCTTGAAGTCTGATGTTATTGGTGCAAATACGCTTAAATAATCTTCTTCAAATGTTCCCCAGAAGTTACCTATAGTGTAATAGCTGCCAGCTGTAACAGTTGGGTCAAAGCCTTCAATCTTGACTTCATCTCCTACAGTCAGAGGCTGACTTGAATCCAGTACAAGTCTTCCTGATGGATTGACTATCCATATCTTGGCATCATCCATATATTTGGACAGAGCCGAGAGCTGTTCCTGAACAGCTTCCAGAGAAGTCTCACTGTTATATAAGTCAGACGCATATGTATTTGCTATTTGCGTGGCTTCGGCATATAGATTCTCAGCCTTGTCTCTCCTGCAATGTTCCAAGGTCATACTTGAAACAAAGGTAGCTACTGCTATGAATCCAAATAATCCAAACAATAGATAAGCCAGGAGGAACTTAAGATACAGTGTCCTCTTCATTTATTATTTGTCCTTTACCTCAAATTTGTATCCTATACCCCAGATAGTTGCAAGTCTCCACTGATCGTGATCCTTGATCTTCTCTCTGAGTCTCTTGATATGAACATCTACTGTTCTGGTATCGCCTACATATTCATAGCCCCATATCTGATCGAGGAGCTGTTCTCTTGTAAATACATGATTAGGTGATGATGCCAGGAAATAGAGGAGCTCCAGTTCCTTTGGTGGCATATCTACTCTGTTACCAAGATATGTAACAGAATAATTTGTCATGTTAATTTCAAGGTCATCATATCTTACAACCTTATCTGTTGATTCTTCTGGTTCAACCACAACTGGTTTGTATCTTCTAAGTACTGCCTTAACTCTTGCAACGAGCTCCTTGGAATCAAATGGTTTCTCCATATAATCATCTGCTCCCATTTCAAGTCCAAGTACCTTATCAAATACTTCGCCCTTTGCTGAGAGCATAATAATTGGTGTCTGAGACTTTGTTCTAATCTCTCTGCACACCTGATATCCATCGATGCCAGGAAGCATCAGATCAAGCAGTATCAGATTTGGGCTAAAGCTCTTAAAAGCCTCAAGCGCTGATTCACCATCGTTACATATCATAGTCTCAAAGCATTCTTTTATCAGATATAAAGAGATAAGCTCAGCTATATTGTTGTCATCATCTACTATTAGTATTTTTTGTTTACTAACCATTTCTTACTTCTCTCCCACTTCTACTACAAGTCACGTCTCATTTAGAAAATGATACTATTGTTACGCCTGAGTCGCCCTCACCAAACTCTCCGAGCTTGAAAGATTTAACATAAGGAACGCCCTTAAGATAATTATGTACTGCCTGCCTTAGTATACCTGAACCTTTACCATGAACGATTCTGACGCTACCAATATGTGATACATAAGCATCATCAAGATATTTGTCCAGCTTGGATATGGCATCCTGACTGTTCATTCCTATAAGGTTCAGTTCTGTCTTAATATTAGCAGCCTTAGACAGATCCATCTTGTGATTACCATAGAATTTCTTCATGGTAGTCTTACCGTCTTCTTCATCCTTAATGAGTACAAGGTCTCTGATATTAGCCTTTGTACGCATAATTCCGCACTGTATGAACAGATTACCATCCTTATCAGGCTTAGAGCTGATAGTTCCCTTAAGTCCCATGGATACGATTTTAACTGACTCTCCAAGTTTTAACTGAGACTCTTTTAATATAGGATGTGTAGGTTCTTTTTTCTTAGTCTGATTGGATAATTTATTATTCTTATCAGAGATTTTCTTGTTAACACTTGTTCTTGCGCGCTCGAGATCCTGAATGCTTGCACCAGGTCCTGCCTTATGGAAAATACGTATTGTTTCATCCGCAACACTCTTTGCTTCCTGAAGAATTTCTCTTGCTTCTTCATTAGCTTCTCTTAGAATCTTCTCTCTTGTTGCTTCGATTTTTTCCTGCTTAGCTTCAAGCTGAGCCTTTAACTTCTTGGTCTCATCCTTATAGCTCTGTATCTCAAGACGCTCATTCTCAATTATCTGTCTGCTCTTTTCAAGATCAGATAACAGATCTTCGAACTTCTTATTATCCTGTGTGATCTGCTCTTTGGCTGCATCTATAATCTCATCTGGAAGACCCAGCTTGGATGATATTGCAAAAGCATTACTCTTACCTGGAATACCTATTAGCAGTCTGTATGTAGGTCTAAGTGACTCTACATCAAATTCGCAGCTGGCATTACTAACGCCATTTGTTGTAAGAGCATATACCTTAAGCTCACTATAATGCGTTGTAGCAAGTGTTCTTACGCCTTTCTGGTGCAGGTGATTAAGTATTGATATAGCAAGTGCCGCTCCTTCTGTAGGATCAGTACCAGCTCCCAATTCATCAAACAGGCACAGATCATTTTCTGTTGCATGTTCCAGAATAGCTACTGTATTAGTCATATGTGATGAGAATGTAGACAGAGACTGTTCAATACTCTGCTCATCACCAATATCTGCATATACTTCTTCAAAAACAGACAGCTCAGACTTATCTCCTGCTGGAATAGCAAGACCAGCCTGTCCCATAAGTGTGAGCAGACCAACTGTCTTAAGTGTTACTGTTTTACCACCAGTATTAGGACCTGTGATAACCAGCATATCGAACTTATCTCCTACATATACATCTATAGGAACGACTTTGTTCTTGTCTATCAGAGGATGTCTGCCCTTTCTGATATTAACTCTGTGCTCTGTATTAAATACAGGTGTAGTCGCATTCTGTTCAAGCGCAAGAGATGCCTTGGCAAAAACAAAATCAAGTTCTGTCATGATCTCAACATCATAGATAAGTGCCTGAACATGTTCTCCTACTTCACTACTAAGATTAGCTAGTATTAAATCTATTTCAGCCTTTTCCTGAAGAGCCATCTCTTTGAGCTTGTTATTAAGCTCAACAATTGCTGCCGGCTCAATGAAAAGTGTTGATCCAGAGGATGACTGGTCATGAACAATACCATTTACCTGTGACTTATATTCAGCCTTAACTGGTATACAGTATCTATCATCTCTCATGGTTATAACGCTGTCCTGCAGATAAGTCCTGAAGCTTCCATTTACCATCTTGCCCAGCTGGTCATGGATTCTGTCATTTGCAAGCATCATTCCACGTCTTATATGTCTAAGCGCAGGGCTTGCATCTGAACTTATCTCATCTTCTGATATAATGCATCTTCTGATTTCTCTTGCTACAGGAGTAAGTGGCTCAAGTCCGTCGAACAGATCTGTCAGAGTATCTCTCTGCTCATCATCTCTTTGACCTCTTCCATAAGACTTAACTCTTGCTACATTATCAAGTAGTTCAGCTATCTTAAGCAGCTGAAATGTATCTAGTGAAGCTCCGATTTTGAGAGACTTTACATTAGATGATATATCTTTATTAGAGCCAAAAGAAACAGAACCATTTCTGAATATTCTGGCTATACCATCAGCTGTTTTTTGCTGATTTAGTGTTATTTCCTTTAAATCATTAGAAGGCTGCAGTTCTCTGCAGAGTTTTTTACCTGGTTCTGAACCTGCATGTTCTTCTAATGCTTTTATTATCTTGTCATATTCAAGTACTCGTAAAACTTTTGAATTCATTATCCTTCTACCTTAGTATCACAAAGGCTTGTTTCAAAGAGTCTGTTGTAGCCCATCCATCCTGGCTCAGTCTTTGTCTTAAGTATCTCTGTGAATGTTTCTATCTTAGCATCCGTATTATCAGCAAGATTAAGTGCTACAGCCTCAATGAGTGCTGGCTTTTTAGGTGAACCATATTCAAGTTCTCCGTGGTGTGCCAATATACAGTGCTGTAATTCCTGTTTCAATAATATTGGGAATCCCTCAATGGCATCTGCTCTTGTTCCTACCATCTCAGCTCCCATAACGATATGTCCGAGGAACTGTCCCTCGTCTGTATAGTCATTTATAGGGAAAAGAGCCAATTCTTTGGTCTTACCTATATCATGACAAATAGCTGATGTTAATAGTAAATCTCTGTTAAGAAGCGGATATGTTGTTGTGTAATAATCACACAGCTTGGTAACACTAAGTGTATGCTCAAGCAGTCCGCCCACAAAGCCATGATGAACGCTCTTGGCAGCAGATGATTTTTTGAACTTCTCTATAAATACTGTATCCTGTACAAAAAAGCTCTGAAGGAGCTGTTTGAGATATTTGTTCTGAATGCTGTTAATAATAGCTATCAGCTCTTTGTACATCTCTTCAATGTCCTTGGATGAAACTGGGAGATAATTTGATGGATCGTATTCTCCCTCCTGGCACTTACGCGCTCTCTTAACATTTATCTGAAGTGCTCCGTTAAAACTTGTTACTTCTCCAAATACATCAATATAATCTAGTGCGTCAAAATCATCTATCCCTTCACTGTTAGGATCCCAGATCTTGGCATCTATTGTTCCTGTCTTGTCCTGTAATATAACAGAATCATAGGCTTTTCCATTCTTGGTTGTGGCTGACTGTTTGTGCTTGCACAAATATATATCTGCCATTCTGTCGCCTGGTTTAAGATCCTTTATAAACTTCATAATTAAATATTTCTCCTTACTATACTATCTATATGTCTATATCGAATATTTCCTTCTATGAAAATATTTTTTATCATAATTACTCTGTCGTTGCACTTGTAAGAGTAGCTTCTATATCCACCTCGATATAATCATCTGGTGAAGATCTCTTAATAGTGATTACAACATCATCCCCCGGCTTGGTGTCATTGAGCTTGGATACCAGCACTTCGTAGCTTGGAATCTCAACGCCGTCAAGTGCAACTATAATATCTCCGCTTTGAAGACCTGCCTCCATTGCTGGTGAATCCATATCTGTCTTGGTTATATAGGCTCCTGCAGGAACTCCCTGCTGCTCCTGTACTTCTGTAGGGATTGATGCTCCATGTATTCCAAGATATGACTTTCCTGTTTTATTAGAAAGAGCTTCTATAAGGTCCTTGAGCTCTGTAATTCCAACTGCACATATTCTGCTGCTCTGGTCTGATGTATTGTAATCTGTACTGATAATTCCGATTATCTGTCCACTCAGATTAATGATTGCACCGCTTCCGTTGGAGCTTCCATACATATCGGTTGTCAGTAATTTGTAATTAGTATCTGCAAGATCTATTGATGTCTTCTCAGATGTGATTATTCCATAGCTGACTGAGTTATCAACGCCTATAGGCTTACCAATTGCTATAACAGCTGAACCTGTAAGGTTACCGGAGTTGGAACTTCCAAGGTCTGCAACCTTAATCTCAGAAAGTGTAGCATCAGAGAGCTGTGACTCGCTAACAGCTATTATACAGTATCCTGTAATAGTGTCGCTCATCTTAAGCGAAGCCTCGTGAACAGATGAATCTGAGAATGTAACATCTATAGTCTCGGCATCCTTAATATTATCAGCATCTGTTAATATCATCAGTTCTGTTCCATTATCTGCAACAATTACACCTGTATCATCTCCGCTGCTTTCATATGTGTCATTGAACCAGTTGTAATCTGAAGTCACTGCAGTAACTGTAACCACTGACTTAGAAGCATTTTTTGCTACTTCCTTGAGAGCTGTATTCATCTCATTATAGTCTTCAGCTGTGAACTTATATGATTCTATAAGGCTCTGAAGCTGTTCTTTATTAGTTTCCTGCATTGTAGATGCTGCTTCTGCTGCCTGTGCAGCTGCATCTGCGGCTATCTCTTCTTCATCCACGTACATATCTTCAGGAGTCATCTCATCACTTTCTGTCTCCTCAGGAAATGTTACTGGCTCAGGCTGATTTTCCGGATACAATGTATTATTTATAACTGGCTGCAATAGCAAAAAAGTTATGCATGCAACTCCGCCAAAAACAACAGCAAGAGAAACTGTGATAATAGTTCTCCTAAGAAGCTTCTTTCTGCTTATAGGTCTTGCTTTTATTTTTTCACGCATAAAATCTGTATTGGCTAGATTATTATTTTCATTTATCTCATTTTTGTTTTCATTCTCAGACACTGTATCTCCTCCGTCTTCCCCTCTCAAATGAATATAAGATACAAAAAATGTAAATAAGTGCATACTACACCAATATTATCATTCTATCACAAAAGCCACTTTGATACCATTTATTCGGTCTCAAAGTGGCTTAATGTTATTATCTGTTATTTCTGAAGATTAGCTATAAATCTCTTAAGTCTCTCAATAGCTTTCTTAAGGTCTTCAAGTGAATATGCATATGATATACGAATATATCCTTCACCGCAGTCACCAAAAGCTGTTCCTGGTACAACCGCAAGTTTTTCTTCATTCAGAAGCCTTGTAGCAAAGTCATCACTTGATAATCCAAACTTCTTGATACAAGGGAATACATAGAATGCACCATATGGTTCAAAGCAAGGAAGGTCCATTTCCTTGAACTCATGTAGCAGATATCTGCGTCTCTGGTCATACTGTTCACGCATCATGGCAACATCTTCATCACCATTTCTAAGTGCTTCTACACCAGCATACTGGCTTGTTGTAGGTGCACACATGATTGCAAACTGATGAATCTTGACCATCTGCTGAATTATGTTCTCTGGACCACATGCATATCCAAGTCTCCAACCTGTCATAGCATATGCCTTAGAGAATCCATTTATCAGAATTGTTCTCTCTCTCATACCTGGCAGAGAAACAATTGATTTGTGTTTACCCTTATATGTAAGTTCTCCATAAATCTCATCTGAGATTACGAAGAGGTCTTTTTCTTCAATTACCTTGGCAATAGCCTTAAGGTCATCCTCTTCCATAACTGCACCAGTTGGGTTGTTAGGAAATGGCAATACCAGCACTTTAGTATTCTCTGTAACCTTGTCGAGAATCTCCTGTGCTGTAAGTCTGAATTCGTTTTCCTCCTTCAGCTCGATTATAACGGGCTTACCACCAGCAAGAATTGTGCATGGCTCATATGATACGTAACTTGGCTGTGGAATCAGTACTTCGTCAACGCCTGGATTAATCATAGCTCTAAGAGCAAGATCAATTGCCTCTGATCCACCAACAGTTATAAAAACTTCATTGTTAAAATCATATGTTACGTCCTGTGTACGTTTCATATATTTACTAATCTCTTCTTTTAATTCTTTGAGACCAGCATTTGATGTATAGAATGTTCTGCCCTTCTCAAGTGAGTAGATGCCCTCATCTCTTATGTGCCATGGTGTATCAAAATCTGGTTCACCAACACCAAGTGAGATAGCTCCATCTATAGTCTGCACTACATCAAAGAATTTTCTAATTCCTGATGGTTTAATATTAGTAACCTGGTCAGATAAAGGATTTCTCATGGTGTCACCTTCTCTCTGGTATCCTCATACTTCTTAGTAAGGATTGTTCCATGATCCTTATATTTCTTAAGAATGAAGTGTGTTGCACAGCTAAGAACTGTATCAAGAGGAGCAAGCTTATTAGTAACAAAACCTGCTACTTCCTGAAGTGTCTTGCCTTCAAGGATTACCATGAGATCGAAGCCGCCTGACATAAGGTATACGCTTGTAACTTCTGGATATTTATATATTCTCTCAGCAATATTATCAAATCCAAGTCCTCGCTGCGGAGTTACTCTTACTTCGATAAGTGCCATTACTTTATCAATATTAGTCTTGGACCAGTCGATCATTGTGTGATATCCACAGATGATTCCTTCGTCCTCTAAAGCTCTAAGTTCATTTGCAACGTCTATTTCTTCTGCACCTAATAATACAGCCAGTTCACTTACATTAACTCTGCTGTTCTTTTCGATAGCCTTCAAGATATTTTCTCTCGTAACCATTTTTTCATCCTCCTGTTATAATACCTTATGGATTTCATCCATAACTGGTTTATCTAGGTATCTGCTTTCTTCTTCATTATAAATTATTCGGCCTTTTCCTTCTACAAATTTTCCAATAATCTGGGCCGGAATCCCATTCTGATGTAATGCCTCTACTACAGTTTCTGGTTTGCTGCTGGCTATTAAAAGGCTTCCACCAGATAACATTTCATATGGATTTAATTCAAAGTACTCACAGATTTCTATTGTTTCCTGCCTGATAGGAATCTCTTTGAGATTCACTTCTAGTCCGACATTTGCTCCTTCTGCCATTTCCCATAGCGCTGCAAAAATACCACTTCCGGAAACGTCATGCATAGCACTAACGCCGGACTTAATGGCGACTGCGGCCTCCGAATTAATTGACATATAGTTATACAGATTAAGTCCCTCATCTATAAAAGGTGCTGGATATCTGCTAATGAGTTCTTCTCTTTTATTCTGCGCCAGCATAGCTGTTCCTTCTATACCAACCCACTTTGTTACAATTATTCCATCTCCTGGCTGTACTCTGCCTGGCATACAAATATCTTCTGCAGTTACATGTGCTATTGCTGTAGCCACTACTGTAGTTCTGATGCTGCCATCTGTTACTTCTGTATGTCCGCCATAGATAGATGTATTATGAAGCGCCGCCGCTTCCGCAGCATTTCTCATTATAGATTTTAATTCATCTTCTTCTGCATCCTGAGATAACATAACTGTAAGTGTGATCATATCTACAGATGACGCACCCATGGCATAAAGATTATTCGCCGCTCCAGTAATAGCATACGCAGCCTTATTTACAGTATTTAGAGAAACAGGGCATGATGATGTCAGCACATAATCACCATTTGATGTCATACAAAAAGCGCAGTCTGTCCCTACAGCTGCGCTTTTTTTGTTTTCTTTATTTCTTATTGGTTTAAGTACTGAGCGGTTTAATATGCTCTGAGTTACTTTTCCATTTCTCATCTATAAATATGCCTGCCTAATTATTATAGTTTTACTGACCAGTCTGCTCTGTAACGGTTGTCTCTGGATCAGCCTGTGTTTCTGTATTCTCAGTAGTTGTATCAGCCTGTGTTTCAGAAGCTGAAGTATCAGGAGTTGTCTCAGTTGTAGTATCTGTTGTTCCATCAGTTGTAGCTGTTGTGCCCTGCTGTGCTGCCAGCTGATCTGATGCTGACTGCGCTGCAGCAGCTGCAGCTGCTGCCGCTGCTTCATAGCTCTGGGCATCTCCAGACTGTGCAGCTGCTGCTCTTGCAGTATATGCTGCTATTACTGAGTTTACCTGATTAATATCACCTGTTGCAATAGCTGTATTAAGAGCAGTCTGTGCTTCTACATCTCCAGTTGCTGTACCTACTGTAATTATCTTAGGAACCATCTTGTAAGTACTACTGTTAACAACTTCTCTACTCTCTTCAACGCCATTAACTGTAACTATCTTCCACAGCTGCGCTTTGTATCCTATATGAGCTGACTGTGTTGTAATAGTTCCAAATGCCTGAGATGCATCGGCGTTTATCTGATCTGCACTTGGCTGTGTTGTTTCAAGTACTTCGCTTTCATAACTAACTGTTCTGTTAGAATCTCTTGTTTCCTTACCATATATTACAAATGTAATCTGCTTGTTCTGAGTATATCCCTCTATATAAATAGGATAATCTGTATTGTTGACGAACTTGAAATTCTTACCACCATTTTCTGCAATTGCTGCATCCATTGATGGATCAACATAACTGATAATCATTGAATGATTATATCTCTCAGTAACTTCAAGTTCTGATAATAATACTGCATTATATAATGTTGTAGATACCTGACAGATACCACCGCCAATACTCTCTACTACAACACCATTTAAATATGAACCAGCAGGATAATATCCATTAGCTTCTGTAAATGGAGTAATTGTATCCAGTACCGAGAACTCTTCTCCAGGATACAGTGTTGTTCCATTTATAAGTGAACATCCATTGCTAATATTGGCACTTCTTGCTGTTCCTGATGTTGAATACGATGTTGTATACTGTCCAAGAACATCTGTTACCTGTGACAGTTCTTCAGCACTTCCAAGTGGCTGATCTTCTTCAATTACAAGAGCTATAGTTGCATCAGAATGATTCCATTCATTCTGAATATAGCTCTTAATTGCCGAAATTGATTCATCAACATTTATTTGATATCCAACCTGTCCGTTTGCAACGGTGAATGTGTTACCACTTTTAACAAGTGAGTAATTTACCTTTTCTATATTAAATGAAGCACAATCTTCTGTCAGGACCTGATTTAACAGTTCATCGTCAAAAGAGTACTCAATTTCATATTTATGATTTGCATACTGCAAATCTTTTAAGGCTTTATATCTCTCAACTATACTGCCTTCCTTGCCAAGACCAACTGCTTCTGATACTACATCAGTATTGGCCCAGCCAAGACCTAAATCCGCAAAGGTTATAGTCAGCGTCTCATCATTAGTGCCTGTAAGAGTTAATGTCTTCTCGCTAAGGCTCTGAATATAATCGTTTACACTATTTGTTGCCTCACTGGCTGTCATTCCTGATACATCAATATCCCCAATGAACACCCCGTTTGCAATTGTTTTCTCACCTGCTGCTTTTACATTTGCCTTATATAAGAAGCTTAGCATCAGGGCCATGCTTACAAGTAAAATACCTTTAATAAATTTTTTCATAATTATCCATCCATCTGACCTTAGGTCATCAAACTGCAACACTTACCGCAAGTGGTATAACCATTGCCAAAATCAAAATTATTATTATAATTCCTGCTATTATTCTTCGTCTTTTCGTATTAAAATTAAACATATAGAAACCTCTTTTTTCTATAAGATGCTATCGCTATATTGATAGTTTGTTGATAGAAAAAAATATTATTACACTCGAAAGGTAATTATAGATGATATTCCCACTTTTATCAAGTGTCATAGTGTTCTGTATATGGCTCAAAATCATGACGAACCGCACTAATAAAAAAGTACGGGAAGCCAATTCAGAGTTTTGGGAAAAGGAAAGGCTTGCCAATAATGTACGAAAAAAAAGTCTTGATGATCTGGAATATATAACTATTCCTCTCAGCGAGCTTC